>VGRQ01000416.1 GCA_016875315.1 Deltaproteobacteria bacterium
CGCACCGCCGTGTCGACCCCTATCGCTTTGTCGCCACCCACCTCGGCGAACGCGGCGGCAACGCGCTTTTCGACATGAGCGACCGGATCTGCCACCCTTTCATTGTTGCCCAGATCCCCCCGCAAAACACGGCGTATTTGCCCCGCCTCGTAATTTCCGCGCGGCGTCCTACCGCTAAGGGCAGGCTTTGATCGCCTCGACGATGGCCGAGAACGCGGCGTCCGAGTCGATGGTTTTATGCCCTGCTTTGCTTCCGAGAGATCGCGATAAACACCCGGCAATCGGCTTCGCTGCTGGCGTCGCGCATTGCCCGGCGGGAATAGAGCACGACGATCCGCCCCAACCGTGCCCACCCTCCGCTACGGCACCTCCTCCTGGTCCGAGAAGTCCTGGGTCGGGCCCTTCTACCCGCCCGGGACCAAGCCCGGCGACATGCTCGCCGCCTACGCCCGGGAGTTCGACACGGTTGAGGCGGACAGCACCTACTACCACCGTCCGAGCCGGGACCTGCTGCGGCGCTGGGCCGAGGTCACGCCGCCCGGATTCGTGCTGGCCTCCAAGATGCCCCGGGAATGCTTCCTCGGCTGCGACGACCCGCGCGCCCTGGACCCGGCCCGGGTCATGGCCGCCGAGCTCGAGCCGCTGGCCGCGGCCCACGTGGCGGCCCTGGCGACCCTCCGCGAGGCCGGCAAGCTGGGCCCCGTCCTGATCCAGTTTCCGTGGTTCCGGAAGGACGTCTTCGCCGGCCTCGACGCCTTCCTGGCCCGGCTCGACCCGTACCTCGCGCGGCTCGGCGCTGGGACGTGCCGCTGGGCCGTCGAGGTCCGCAACCGCGAGTACCTGCACGCCGAGCTGCTCGACGTGCTCCGCCGGCACAAGGCCGCCCTCGCGCTCGTCGAGATCCGCGCCATGCCCCACCCCGCCGACCTCGTCGAGCGGCTGGACGTGCGGACCACGGACTTCTTCTACGCACGGCTCATTGGCGACCGCTCGGCGGTCGAGCGCGTCACCAAGACCTTCGACAAGGTCGTCCTGGACCGGTCGGCCAGCCTGCGGCGCTGGGCGCAGTTGCTGCGCGTGCAGGCGGCCTCGGCGGACGGGTTCGTCTACGCCAATAACCACTATGCGGGGTTCGGGGTCGGGACGATCAGGGAGTTTAGGCGGATGGTTGAGGGGGAGGGCGGGGCGGCGGGGTAGGTGGCCACACCGGTTCTTTCGGTGGGGCAGCGTCTCGGTGCAAGGCGCGGGTTGCTTGCGCGCTATCCCGAGATCGTTACGGTGCGGACGCTTCGACAACAAGTCCGGCGCTGCATTCTCAGGACGCACACCGTCAGCCAACGCCTCATGCCATCACCACGCTGAGCACCACACCCAACCCAGCCAGCGCGGCGACGGCAGCGATGGCCCCCACGAGAATTGAGGCTGTCAACAACTTGCGCATCGTGGTCATGCCCACTGCCACCTGCTCAGCCGCCTCCTCGGCAGCTGCACGCGATGCCTGCACGTGTGTGGCCACGTCCTGCTGAAGCGTTGCACGGAGCCGCAGGAACTCGCTGCTCATGGCTGGCTTGAGGTCAGCCACCCCCGCCTGCAAGCCCTCGAGTACTTGCACCAACGAGGCGATGGCACCAGCCAGGCGTTCCGTTTCCCCCCTTATGCGCGCCACTTCGCCCATGCCCGCCTGAAGCTCCTTGGCTACGGCTGCTGGCTGGAGCTGTGCTATCCCTCGCTCCAGTCCGGCGAGCACGGCTGCGAGCTTCTCGACCTCGCCCGCAGCCTGGCCCACAGAACCCGCCGCCGACCGAATGGACTCGTGCGACGCCTGGAGCTGTGCGGTTGCGCCACCCATCCGCGCGATCTCCGCCCGAAGCGTCGCAACGGCCTGCGATGCTTGCTCGAGGATTTCCGGATCGATCTCAGACATGGGTCATTCCTCTACAACCTGAAGTTCGGTGACTGATCGCACGTCCTTGGCAAGCAGGCGCAGCATCTGCGGAACAAGCGCGATTCGCACTCGCGGATCACGAACCGCGCGGCTGACGCAACGGCAGACCGTGCCATCATCGTCGGTGGTCATCTTCAGCACCGTACGGCTCAGGCTCTTGGGGTGGCGCTGGGTGATTTGCCCGACGAGCCACGCGGCATACTGCTCCATCAACGCGGGCTCGGCAGCGTAGCGTTCACGCAGGTAGCGCATGCAACCTGCGGCGTAGGCCGCAACATCCTCGGTTTCGCCGCGCATGGCGGCAACGACGGCACGCATGCCGAGGATGGCCGGGTGGTCCGGGAAGTCACTCTGCGCCCGATCCAGCGCGCCGTACAACTCATCGAGATCCCGACGGCTCGTAACCTCCTCGAGCATTTCGCTCCACTGGCTCAGTGCGTGCTCATCCTCGACCAGGATCCGCAGGACCGTGGCACTGAACTCGGTCTCGGTCAGGTAGTTGAGCAGGATCTCCCACAGTTTCGTGTTGTCCCGGCCGCCCTGCTTGGCCCAGCGCCACACGGATCGGATCGCCGTCCGGCGGCTCAACTCGATGGTGTCGTAGATGAACGTGACGAGGGTCTTTGTGCAAGACAAGATCTCGTCCCTCGCCTCGGTCGCGGCGGATTCGCCCTCCTCGGGGAACAACCGCCTGGCCCGGGCACGGCTGTATCCGGACACGTAGGCGCGGCCAGCTCGCACCGCGGTCCCCACCCTGTAGTGCGCCTTGTGGACCTCGATGCGCCGGGAGCTGTAGTCGACGGTGTAGTCGGCCACCACCTCGAGCACCACGAGCCGATGCAGCGCCCGTTCGATGGAGCGCTGCCCATCCTCGTCCTTGTAGGACAGGAGCACGCGCCCACCGCTCCCGAGAGGGCCGAGCTTGTCGAGCAGTCCCGCGACCTCGTTCACGTCGGCGTCCACGCCCTGGAACGCCTTGAGGTGGAACCATAGCGCACGGTCCACGTCGTCCCGCTCGCCTCGGTCGCCACCGTCGCGCGACACGTCTTCCAGATCACAGTCGGGTGCAAGGACACGTTCGGCCCGCTGCTCGTTGTCCACACTGACGATGACCATGCAGTGAGCCGGCTTGCGATCCCGGCCAGCACGCCCGGCCTCCTGGTAGAAGGCCTCCAGCGAGGGCGGCATTCCGTAGTGGACCGTGTAGCGGATGTTCGGCTTGTCGATGCCCATGCCGAAGGCCTTCGTCGCCACGAGCAGGGGATACACGTCGTCCTTGAACTCCTTCGAGACAGCGGTGCGCTCGTGGGTGGGTTTCGCTCCAGAGTACGTGGGGACAGCAACGTGGAAGCGGCTGCGAAGATGCTCCGCTACCGTCTCCGTGCTGAACGGCCCGCGGGTAAACGGACAGAACACGATGCCGCAGATCCGCCCTTGGTCCCGCGGGGCGAAGAGTTCGGTCGTTCGCACGCGGAGCTTCTCCGGCAGGGCGCGGACGATGCCCTCAAGGGCCTCGAGCTTCCGGTCCGAGTGAACCCGCGCCGTCTCGATGGTCAGTTCGGCTCGACGGAAGTGCTTGGGCGTGATCACTGCATCGAGGTTGCGGATGCCGAGCGCGTTCTGGAGGTCGCGCAGGACGGCGCGCGACGCCGTTCCGGTAAGGCCGACGATGGCGGGCGGGTGCCCATCGGCACGGCGGCCAAACTGACGCGAGACCCGCGCAAGGTTGAGGTAGGCCGGACGGAAGTCGTGGCCCCACTCCGAGATGCAGTGCGCCTCGTCGACGACCACCAACGGGATCGGCATCGCTTCGCGGACCGTGACGAGGGCGCTGCGGAACCTCTCGATCTGGAGCCGTTCGGGCGAGATGTAGCACATCGCATAGACACCTGCGCGAAGGAGGTCATGGATGCGCTCGGACTTCCCGGTCATCGTGACGGTCCTCGTGATCTGGACCGCGCGATCGATGCCGATGCGCCGCAGGTTGTCGACCTGATCGTCCATCAGCGCCACGAGGGGCGCCACGATCAGCGTCACACCTGGCATCAGCAGCGCGGCCATCTGGTAGATCAGCGACTTTCCGCCACCCGTCGGCAGGAGAACGAGGCTGTCCTGCCCGGTGAGGCAGCGCCGCAGCCCTTCCTCCTGTCCCTCCCAGAACTCGTCCCTGCCCGGAAAGATGACGCGCAACAGTTCGCGCAGGTGGTCTGCACCTGCCTCCACGCGTGGCTCGACCCAGACGCTCGGAGCCGGCGGCAGCGGCGCCGCGACGGGCAGAAAGGCTGGTCTGACGGCGACAACCATCGTGCCGGGTGGAGCCACTGTGCGGGGAGGCGCGAACCAGGGCACCTCGTCCTCCCATTCGAGAACGACGTCCAACTCACCGGGCGGCGTCCCGGAGCCTGCTTCGGCCTCCATCGACAGATGGATCTGACGAGGGGCCGTAGCTGCGCCGTACAGGTCATCGAGCGCGCGCAAAAGAGTCTCGGCAAGCTCTACGCCGACACCTGCCTGGGGGGAATAGCGGCCAGCCAAGCCGATGCACCAGGACGCGGCGCCAGGCTCCAGAACTCCTTCCTGGACCAGCGCAATGACCGTGGCCGCGACTTGGGCAACCGCGACGGGTACTGGATCCTGTGCCGGCAAGGGGCCGATTTCGGCTAGTTGCGAACGGAGCTGATCGATGACCGGACCCGAGCCGGACCGGGCCTCCCTCGCGGGTATCCGCACGACAACGGCGCCGGCAGCGCGAAGTGCCTCGTCGCGAACGTCGTCTGCATCGCGCTGAGACTGGCTGGCGTGTCCATCCCCGTCAACCTCGACGACAATGGCACGCCGCGTTGGCCCAGGAGGCAGAACGGCGAAGTCTGCCCGGCGCTTTCGGCCGTGCTCCGAGTCCGTGAACGCCTCGAGCGGAACCTGCATGTGCAGGAAGCGAACTAGT
>VGRQ01000417.1 GCA_016875315.1 Deltaproteobacteria bacterium
ATGCGATCCCGCTCCTGCAAGCCCTCGAGCCACGCCGCGGGCAACGCCGCGCCCGCCGCCCCGAGCAGCATCCCGGCGATACACGCGGTGCTGTCGCTGTCGCCGTCGATACGCGCGGCGAGGTCGATGGCGCCGGCGAAGTCGCGGCCGGAGAGCGCCGCCGCCACGCCGATGCCCAGCGCGCTGGGAGAGCGCCAGCCGCCGTCGCCGGGCGGGATGCGGTGCTCGTCGCAGCCCACCGCCACGGCGGCGCGCAGGGCCTCGCCGGTGAGGTTGTCGCCCGCGAGGCGGAGCACCAGCGCGGGCGACAGCGGCTCGCCCTCCAGCAAGGCGCGGACGAGGCGACAGCCGGCCACGGCGCTGTCGACGGCGTTGGGGTGCGCGTGGGTGACGAGGCTCGAGATCTCCGCCGCCCGGTCGAGCTCGGCGCCGGCAAAGCGCATCGGCAGGGGCGCGATGCGCATCACCGCCCCGCAGCCGTCGCTGGCGACGATGCCACTGGTGCGCCAGTCGCCCCCGCGCGCGTAGTTTCGCACGCCGGCGAGGCAGGTGTTCCCGGGGGCGGTGGATGGGGTGAGCGGGTCGGCCGCCCAGCGCAGGAAGGCGTCGCCGATGGCGCGCCCCAGGCGGTCGTCGTCGAGCGGCCCCGGGCCGTGCGCCGCCACCGCCTCGGCCAGGTAGAGCGACATGTGGGTGTCGTCGGTCCACCGCAGGCGCGAGGTATCGACCTTCACCGCGCGCATCGCCGCGCCGCGGGTGAACTCGAGGGGGCGGCCGTAGGCGTCGCCCAGCGCGAGCCCGAGGAAACAGCTGGCGGCGCGGGCGTGGAAGTCCATCCGGCGAATCTAGCGCCCGTGTAGACTCCCGCGCGTGCTGCTCCTCCCGCTCGCGCTCGCCGCCGATCCCCCGGCCTTCAGCGTGGAACGTGGCGTGTTCGAGGAAGCTTTCTCGGTGGAGCTCGGCGGCGAGGGGGCGATCTACTACTCCACCGACGGCAGCGCGCCCTCGCTCGACTACACCGGCGCCATCGGCATCGAGGGCACCACGCTCCTGCGCGCGATGAGCGTGAAGGACGGCGAGACCAGCGAGATCGTCACCCACACCTACATCTTCCCCGCCGACGTGGTGACGCAGTCGAGCATGGACGCCGGCATCACCGGCGATCCCGTCTACGGTCCGGTGGTGCTCCAGACGCTGGCCGAGCTGCCGAGCGTGTCGATCCTCGCCCCGGCCGCCCTGTCCACGGCCGAGCAGGCGGTGTCGGCCGAGTACATCGAGCCGGACGGGGACGACCTGCACGTGAACTGCGGCGCGGCGCTCAGCGGCACCAGCTCCCTCGGCTACCCCAAGAACAGCATCCGCCTGTATTTCCGCTCCGAGTACGGCGCGTCGAACGTGGAGTACGACTTCTGGCCGCTCGGCGACGAGGGCGTGGCGCCGTCGCGCGAGCAAGACGCGCTGTCGCTCCGCGCCGGGCACGACTCGGTCTTCTACCTCGGCGCCCAGGGACAATACACGCGCAACCCCTGGATGGACGCCTCCCAGCTCGCCATGGGACACCTCGCCCCGCACGTGGCCTTCGGCCACGTTTACGTCAATGGGCAATACTACGGCCTGTTCTACGTGCGCGAGCGCTTCGGCTCGGCCTTCCTGTCACACTACATGGGCGGCGACGAAGACGACTACGAGGCGGTGAACGAGGGCAACGTGATGCAGGGCTCGGGCGTGGCCTGGTCGGCGGTGCTGGCCTACGCCTATGACTACGAGAACATCAGCCTCTACATGAACGTCGATCACTTCATCGACTACATGGTGCTCAACTTCTACGCGGGCAACGCCTGGGACTGGTACTACTGGCACAACTGGATGGCGGCCGGGCCGAGCGAGGCCGAGTCCGGTGGTTATCGTTTCTACTCCTCCGACTCCGACATCTGCCTGTACTACGACTGGACGGTGGACATCACCGACCAGCCCGGACCCTCGCAGCTCTTCGCCACCCTGCTCGCCGAGGCCCACCCGGACTTCATGGTGAAGCTCGCCGACAGCATCCACCGCAACCTGGAGGCCAGCGGCCCGCTCACCCCGGAGCGCGCCGCCGAGCGGTACAGTTGGATTGCCGGGATGATCGAAGACGCGGTGGTGGCCGAGAGCGCCCGCTGGGGCTACGGCTGGTGGGACCGCGACGACGAGTGGATCACCGAGCGTGATCGCCTGCTGTACGAGTTCTTCCCCTACCGCACCGACGAGTTGTTGCGACAGTGCGAGAGCCAGGGCTGGTACCCGGTGCCCGCGCCCTCGCTCTCGCTCGCCCCGGGCACGGTGGCGGCGGGGAGCACGGTCACCGTGTCCGCGCCCTTCGGGCAGCAGGTGGTCTACACCCTCGACGGCACCGACCCGCGCGCGCCCGGGGGCGGCCTGTCGGCGAGCGCGGTGCAGGGCGACGCCGCCGTCGACGTGGTGCTCTCGGGGAGCCGCGTGGTGTCGGCGCGCCTGCGGGAAGGCGACACCTGGGGGCCCATCGAGACCGGCACCTACTGGGTCGAGGGCCCGGCGGCGCTGCTGCTCAACGAGTGGAACGCGGTGGAGGGCGGGGAGTACCTCGACGAGCGCGGCTTCGAGGGCAGCGGTGCCGACGACGCGCTGGGGCGCGCGCCGGGCAACGGCGGCGCGTGGATCGAGTGGGTGGCCACCCGCGACGTGTCGCTCGCCGGCTGGCGTTTCGAGCTGCGCGACCTGCGCGGCGAGGCAGGCACCATCGAGCTCACGTCGAGCATGCCGCCCTTGCGGGCGGGGAGCATCCTGACAATCAGCGCCGACCTTCCGGAAGACCCCTCGGTGAACCCGGACGGCGGCGACTGGCGGCTTCAACTGCGCGCCACCCCCGGCGGCGACTACGCAGTCTCGGAGGGATTCCGGGTGACGCCGCACGAGTGGCAACTGCGCGCCTTCGACGCGGATGGTTTCTTGCGGGCTGACTGGCAGGGCGAGGGCCTGTCGCCGCGCCGCGGCATCGGCGCGCACGAGGTGGGCGCGCTCCTGGCCAACCCCTCGTCGAGCGTGGCGGGCGACAGCGAGGACTACGGCGCCAGCACCCGATCCACCTACGCCGCGCCCAACCGCTGGGACGGGGGCGAGCAGGACTTGTCCGCGCTGCGCGGGGAGGGGAGCGGCATCGTGGAGCTCGACGACGGCGAGGCCCCCGGGGTGACGATTGCCGGGGGCGAGGACTGCGGCTGCAGCACCGGGGCCTCGCCGCTCTGGCTCGGGCTCGTCGCGTTGCTCTCGGCCTGCGCTCGTGGCAGTACCGTCGCCCGGCGAGACAGCAGCGATCCGGACACGGGCAGCGCCGTGTCCCCTGAAGTGTGCAACGGGGTGGACGACGACGGCGACGGCGAGGTGGACGAGAGCCCGGTGGACGGTCTCCCCTTCTACGTCGATGCCGACGGCGACGGCTACGGCGACGAGTCCGTGCTCGTGTCGGCCTGCGCGGCGGGGGAGGGGACGAGCGTTACCCCGGGCGACTGCGACGACGCCGACGCGGACAAGTACCCGGGCGCCCCCGAGGGCTGTGGCACCGTGGACTACGACTGCGACGGCGTGGCCTCCGAGGAGAGCGGCGCCGACGCCGCCTGCCCCGCCGCGAGCTGCGCCGCGATCTACGCCGAGCTCGGCGCCGTGCCGGACGGGGCGCGATGGATCGCGCTGCCGAGTGGCACGGTGGCCGAGTTGTACTGCGACATGGACGACGGCGGCTGGATGCTCGCCTTCGCGCGCAACACCGCCAGCACCGGCAGCCAGGGCGACTTTGGCGCATCGGAGAGCGCCGCGGAGGGCCTGTCGATCTCGCCGGAGGAAGCGAGCAGCTCGGCCGCGGCGGTGTTGTCGTCGCTCGATATCGAGTCGCTCGACTTCACCGAGCTGCGGCTCACCGCCGCCTACAGTGGCGCGCGCAGCTACACGTCGCGCTCCATCCCCCGGAGCGAGCTGCGCGTCCGCTTCGGAGAGCCGGGCTACTTTCTCTACGGCGGGGAAACGGGCTACTACTGGTGCGGCGGGCCCGCGAGCTACACCGACAGCGGCAGCGGCGCGGTGAACAACCCCGACGGCGCCCCGCTCGACTGCAAGGGGCACGGCTCGCTCGGCTCGGGCTGGGACTTCTCCGAGAGCGCCTACGCCAACCAGGGGCTCACCCTCTGCGGCGGCGACGGCAGCTACTGGCTCTACGCCGGCTGGATGCAGAACCTCGTGTACTACGGCTCAGTCGGCGGCGCGCAGGCGATCTGGGTGCGCTAGCCCCCGCTCACGACGCACACCCGGTGCCTCGCCACCTCCTCGCAGTCCAGCCACGGGGGCATGGGGTGCAGGGGCGGGTGCTCCACCACCACGGCGCCGCCGAGAGCCTGGAGGTACGCGACGGTTTCCTGGGTGGGCCAGAAGCCGAGCCGCTGGTTGACCCCCTGGAGCACCGAGGAAAAACGCGCGTAGTTGCCGCCGAGCAGCGGGCGTCGCGTCTCGACGGCCACCGCGTAGCGGGCGTGGCCGCAGGCGTCTTTTCCGGCGCGGTCGAGCAGGGGACCGGGCGGCGCGGCGTCGAGCGCGGCACGCAGTTCGGCCGGCCAGGTGGGCACGGCGCGGGTGCGCGGGCGGGGCGTCTCCGCATGGACGAGGAGCAGCGCGAGGCCACAGGCCAACCAGCGGCGCCAGCCCCCGAGTCGCGACAGCGCCCCGGCGGCCCCGAGGGCGAGCCCGGCGTGGGCCACCGCCGTCCAGCGCGCGGGCGAACGAAGCCCGGTGGGCAAGAGTGACTCGAGCAGCACCGCGGGACCGGGCACGCCGAGCGGGTGCCCCTGCCAGCGGGGCTCGGCGCCCAGCGCGAGCAGG
>VGRQ01000418.1 GCA_016875315.1 Deltaproteobacteria bacterium
GCCGTGGCCACGCCATCGACCGACACTGTGGCCAGCTCGTACTTCTTGATGAAGGCGTTGAGCTTCTCGATGCCGGCGGGAGAAGCCACCGCCGTGGTGACCGCGATCTCGAGCCACTCGGCGTTGGCGACCGCGATCATGCTGTCGGTGGCCTCTTTCACGCGGCGCGCCTTCTCCGACTGGGCCATCGCCGCCAGCAGCTCCTTGTCGGGACCGATCTCGAGCTGCCCCGACCTCGCGAGGCTCCACTTGATCACGTCTTCCCTGGACTCCTTGCTCGGGTTCCACAGCTTGCCGCCCACCTGCTTCACCGTCTCGGACACGTAGGACTGCGCTTCCTCGAGCGTGACGTCGCCGTTGGGCTTGCCCCCCGTCGCGCCGTCGGCCCAGCCGCGCAGCGCGCCGAGGAAAAAATAGGCGAACATCCCGTGGCCCGCGTCGGGGTACACCCCAGGAAGCTCCGCGCCCGACGCCGCCGCCCACACGCTGACGTTCTTCTGGGCCGGTGTCGCGACCAGCGGGATCTCGTCTCTCGCGGGAAAGCCGAGCGGCTCGCCGAGGCGCCCCACGCCCGAGAATCCCGCGTCGAGCACGACGATCACCTGCTTGGCGCGGGAGTCGGCGAGGTCGGCCACGAGATCGTTCAGCCCCACGCCGGCGGGATCATCCGGTGCGGCCTCCCTCGTGAGCAGGGTGCGGCGCCCGTCCTCGTCGACGGTGCCGTGCCCGGCGAAGTACACCCAGAGCGTCCCGCCGCGGCGAACCGCGCGCGCCGCGTCGTCGATCTTGCGGCGAAGCGTGTTTCTATCAGGGTCTTGCACGCGCTCGATGCGCTCCACGCCGTGCGTCGTGGAGAGCCAGGCCTGCAGGCTGTCGCCGTCGCGCGTGGCGTAGCTCACGTCGGCGAGGAGCTTGTAGTCCTCGACGGTGATGACCAGGGCCGCGTCCTTCCTTGCCTTCGACGTTCCCTTCAGCGGGGAATCGACGTCCGGGGGCCCGGCCAGGGCGAGCGCAGCGAGGAGCAGCATCGGCCCCCGAAGCCTAGCAGACCCGGCGGCATCCGGGCAGCGCCCCCCGCGCGGGGAGCCGGATAGACGGGCCCGCCTCCCCGGTTCGACCATGCTCCTCGCCTTCGCCCTCGCCTGCACGCCCAAGCCCGCCGAGCCCGCGCCGGTGGTCGAGGCCACGCCGGTGGCGCCCCCCGAGCCCGCCGCGCCGGCCACGCGGCGCCAGGACGTGTCCGACCTCCTCCACGGCGTGACCGTGGCCGACCCGTACCGCTGGCTCGAGGACGAGAAGGCGGCCGAGGTGCAGGCCTGGATGGACGCGTACGACGCGCACAGCCGCCACCAGATCGGCAAGCTCGGCGCGCGGGCGTGGCTCGCGAAGCGCTTCCGCGAGTTGTACTACGTCGACGCCGTGGGCGTGCCGACCCAGCGGGGAGAGCGCCTGTTCTACAACCGTCGCCTCGCCGGGCAGGACAAGGCGGTGCTCTACTGGCGAGCGAGCGCCTCGTCGCCCGAGCAGGTGCTCATCGACCCCAACAACTGGGCCGGCGACGTGCCCCGCTCGCTCGGCGACTGGTTCCCCTCCGACGACGGGAACAAGCTCGCCTACATGGAGAAGGCGAACGCCGCGGACGAGTCGACGCTGCGCGTCCTGGACGTCACCAGCGGCGAGCTGTCCAACATCGATCTCATCCCCGGCGCCAAGTACGCCTCGGTGGACTGGACGCCCGACGGCAAGGGCTTCTACTACGAGTGGCTGCCCACCGACTCGTCCATCCCGGTCGACGAGCGTCCCGGCTACACCGAACTGCGCTACCACGCGCTCGGCAGCGATCCCGCCACCGATCGACAGGTCCATCCGCGCACGGGAAACCCGGCCACTTTCCTCGACGGCACACTGTCTGACGACGGGAACTACCTCTGGGTGAGCGTGTTCCACGGCTGGAACGCGAGCGACGTGTGGGTGAAGGATCTCCGCAAGGACAAGGACTTCCGTCCCCTGTCGGTGGGGGCGCCGGCGCTCTACCTCGTCGACGAGCACAAGGACGAGCTGTACATCCTCACCGACGAGGGCGCGCCGCGGAAGCGCATCTTCAAGACCTCTACCCGCAAGCTCGACCGCAAGGCGTGGAAGGAGATCGTCCCCGAAGATCCGGCGGCCACCCTCGATAGCTTCGCCATCGTCGGCGGCCAGCTGGTGCTCAGCTACATGAAGGACGTCAAGACCGAGGTGCGCTGGGCCTCGCTCGACGGCAAGACCACGCGAGTCCAGTCGCTCCCCGGGGTGGGCGTCGCGTCGTTGCCGAACGGTGAGAAGTCTAGCAAAGAGGCGTACTTCTCATTCTCGTCGTTCACCTCGCCGCCGCAGGTGTACGCGCTGTCAGTGACCGACCTGTCCAGCAAGCTCTGGGCAAAGATCGAGATTCCCGTCGACACGAGTAAGTACGTGTCGGAACAGGTCTGGTACACGTCCAAGGACGGCACGAGGGTGCCGATGTTCCTCGTCCACCGCGCCGAGGTGGTGGCCGGGGGCAAGCACCCGGCGTTGCTCTACGGCTACGGCGGCTTCGACGTGTCGCTGGCGCCAGACTTTCGCAGCGCCCGGTACCCCTTCCTCGAGGCAGGCGGCGTCTACGCCATCGCCAACCTCCGCGGCGGCGGCGAGTTCGGCAAGGCCTGGCACGAGGCCGGGCAGCTGGACAAGAAGCAGAACGTGTTCGACGACTTCGCGGCGGCCGCGCAATACCTGGTCGACCAGGGCTGGACGACGCCAGAGAAACTCGCGATCAACGGGGGAAGTAACGGCGGCCTGCTCATGGGGGCCGCCATGACGCAGCACCCCGAGCTGTACCGCGCGGTGGTGTGCGCGGTCCCCCTGCTCGACATGGTGCGCTACCACCAGTTCGGCTCCGGGCGCACGTGGATCCCCGAGTACGGATCGGCCGAAGATCCTGCACAGTTCAAGACGCTGCTCGCGTACTCGCCCTACCAGAACGTCAAGGCGGGCACGAACTACCCCGACCTGCTGATGCTCGCGGCCGACCACGACGATCGTGTCGACCCGATGCACGCGCGCAAGTTCGTGGCCGCCATCACGGCGGCCGACCAGGGCGGCACGCCGCCGCTGTTGCGCATCGAGAAGAACGCCGGCCACGGCGGCGCCGACAAGGTGGCGCAGAGCATCGAGTACTCGGCCGACATGTACGCCTTCATCTTCGACCGGCTGGGAATGACGGCGCCGGAGTAGGCTAGAGCCTGTCCACCCAAGCCATCCTTCGCTCACGACGCAGCAGCTCGGCGACGATCACCGCCTGGAATTGCACGTGCGCAGCGGCGAGATCGTCGTTGAGCACCAGGTAGTCGTACTCGCGCGCTCCCGCGAGCTGCTCGGTACACTGGGCCATGCGGCGGCGGATCACCTCGTCGGCGTCGCCCCGGGCACGCAGGCGCGCCTCCATCGAGGCCACGCTGGGCGGGAGGATGAAGACGGAGACCGCCTCGGGCATGCGGGCACGCACCTGTCGTGCCCCCTGCACGTCGATGTCGAGCACGATGCTGCGCCCCTCGGCAAGCGCCGCCTCGACCGGCGCCCGCGGCGTGCCATAGGCCCGGTCGTACACCCCGGCGTGCTCGAGCAACTCGCCTCGCGCCACCCGGCCTGCATACTCCTCGGGGCTAATGAACCAGTAGTCGCGACCGTGTGCTTCACCGGGGCGCATCGCCCGCGTGGTCACCGACACGCTGAACTCGAGGCCCGGCAACTGGTCGAGGGCGGCGCGGAGCAGCGTGGTCTTGCCCGTGCCCGAGGCGCCGGACACCACGAACAGGGCGCCCCGCGCCGGCGGCGTCCAGGAGGGACGGAGCGTGTCGGCAGGCGTGGGCACCAGACCGCTCATTCGACGTTGGCCGCCTGCTCGCGCATGCGCTCGAGCACCGACTTGAGCTCCACCACGCGCACGCTCACCGACTGCTCCGTGGCCTTGCTGCCGAGCGTGTTGACCTCGCGATGCATCTCCTGCAACACGAAGTCGAGTTTCCGTCCCACGGGCTCGTCGAGCCCGAGGGCGCCATCGAACTGGTCGCAATGCGAGGACAGGCGGGCCAGCTCCTCCGAGACGTCGGACTTGTCGGCGAGCAGGGCCGCCTCCTGGGCGATGCGCGCCGGGTCGAGCTTGTCGGCGAAAAGCCGGGCCACCCGCTCCCGGATGCGAGCCTGCAGCCGCTCGGCCACGCCGGCCGTCGCCGCGTCGATCTCGCCGCAGAGCCGCCGCATCTCGACGAGGTGACGCTCCAGGTCCCTCGCGAGCGCTCGTCCCTCGGCGGTCCGCATCGCCGCGAGGTCGGCCAGCGCGCCGGCAACGGCGCCCTCGACCAGGTCCCACTCGGCCAGCGCGTCGGCGTCGTTGTCTTGCGCCACGAGCACCCCCGCCTGCCCGAGGATGAACTGGAGCGGGATGTCGTTGGGATCGCGCTGTAGGCGTCGCGACACCTCGGCGATGGCGAGACGGTACTGCTCGACCAGCTTCATGTCGGGGACGATGCGCGTGGCCCCCTCGGTACAGGTGCGGCGGACCGAGATCTCGAGTCGACCCCGCTGGACGGCGTCTTTCGCGAGGTTCGCGATCCGCGACTCGAAGGCGTTGTACTCGCGGGGGACCCGCACCTGGACGTCGCGGAAGCGGTTGTTCACCGACTTGATCTCGATGACGACGGTGACGGTGGCGTTGCTCGCCTCGCCACGGCCGAAGCCGGTCATGCTGTTCATGCTCGGACCGACCAGCTCGCGCGCTCGCCCCGCGCCGTGAAGAGCTCGGCGGCCGCCGCCGCGAGCTCCGCGTCGTCGGCGAGCACGTGGACCGGG
>VGRQ01000419.1 GCA_016875315.1 Deltaproteobacteria bacterium
CGGGCTCGCGCTGTCGGAAGAGTTCCAGCTCGTGCCGGAGCAGTCGACCAGCGCCATCGTGTGCCACCACCCCGAGGCGCGCTACTTCAACGTCGCCTGACGCGCGCAGGATGGACATTCCCTGCCGCGGATGACGGGGCGCCAGCTCCTCGCGGCACTCGATCGCTTCCCGGCGGTGGTGGTCACCGGCGCGCGGCAGACCGGGAAGACGAGGCTGGTCACGCCGCCGCCGGTGGCGCGGGGGAGGGTCTTCCGCACCCTCGACGACCTCGACGACCTCGACGACCTCGACGACCTCGACGACCTCGACGACCTCGACGTCGCCGCCGACGTCCAGCCCGTCCACCACCGCAAAGTCGGCGACCAGCACCACGGCACCGGCCAGCACGGCGTCCACGAGCAAGCCCTCCAGCTCGACGAGCAGCTCGTCCACCACCAAGCCCTCGTCCACGAGCACCACCAGCACCTCGACCACCAAGCCCCCGTCCACCAGCAGCAGCAGCGCCACGCCGAGCAGCACCGCTTCCACGGCGAAGCCCAGCAGCACCAGCAGCACCAGCAGCACCAGCAGCACCAGCAAGCCCACGTCCTACGATGACGACGACGCCGGCGTGCCGGCCACCACCAGCGGCGGCGACGGCAAGGTGGCCGTCGGCTTCGTGTTGCCCTCGGGTGGCAAGTGGGACGAGCTGACCGTGGGGGTCGACGGTTCCTCGCTCGGCAAGCGCCCGCTTCGCGCCCGCGTGACACCCGGCACCCACACCTTCACCTTCAAGACCGAGGGCCTCGACCTGTCCTGCCCCATCGACGTGGGCAGCAGCGGCCGGACGATCATCCTCGACGCGAAGAAGAAGAGCTGCCCGTCGAAGAGTTGAGTAGCCGGTAGGCTGTAGGCTGTAGGCTGTAGGGCCCGAGCGCCGGCACTACGGGCACCGTCGCGACAGCCCGCCGCGCCCGCCGCGCCCGCCGCGCCCAACGCGCCCGCCCTCCGGGCGGCGCGTTCTTGCCGAGGGGCGAGGCAACGACCGCAACGCCACTGAAGCTCAGGGCCTCCCTCCTAGACTCCTCCCTCCTCCCTCCTGGCCCGCTCAGGCCTACAGCCTAACCCCTACAGCCTAAAGCCTAGTACAAGACTCCAAAGATCCCAAGACACATCTCGTCGAGCGTCTCCTCGCCGAGGTACACGTCGCGCGGCTCGGAGAGGCCCTGGTCGGCCAGCGCCTCGCGCACGCCAGCGTTGTCGAGGCTGTTGTCGTAGGTGCAGCGCATGCGCAGCGTGTCGCCCTTGTTGAGCCGGGGAAGCTCGTCGATGTCGGCGTCGTAAGCGTAGCCGCGCTGCCAGTTGAAGTCCCAGGCGGGCGTCTGCACCAGGCACTCGGGCTCCTTGCCCTCCTCTTCCAGCCAGATCGCCATGTCGGTGCCCACGTAGTGCATGTGGGTGCCCGCGAGGAACACGCGGTAGTCGGCCGAGCGGCTCTGGATGGTGAAGGCCATCTCCTCGGTGTGGCCCACCGCGCCGGCGGGGATGCGGAACTCCACGCCGTTGTCGTCGTTGGGCCCGGGGAGCAGGCCGTCGCGCTCGCTGCCCGCGTTGCCGACAAGCGCCAGCACCGCCTCCATCTCGGGCTCCTCGTCGATCCAGCGCAGCTCGATCGCGGTGGCGTCGGGATCGGCCACCTCGCCAGCCGGGTGGTAGTGAATCTGCATCACGAACACCTGGTCGGGCTCGATGGGCATGCCACTGTTCTCCGGCACGGTGGCGGGCACCGCGCCCGGGGCCCAGGCCCCCACCAGCGACAGCTCGTCGCTGCCGATGCCGCCGAAGCAGTCGTAGAGCCCGTCGTCGCCGGCGAGCGCGGTGGCGTCGTCGCGATCGATGGCGAAGATGAGGGCGTGGTGCACCACCTTCTCGTTGTCGGGCAGCACCTGCACGCCGGTGAGCCAGCGGGCTTGGTCGAGCGCGGGGTCGAGCACGAAGCAGGTGAACTCGTCGCTGTCGCCGCTGGTCACGTAGCTCTGTACCGGGCTGAGCTGCTGGTTGGCGCCGTCGAGGGCGAGCGACACCGGATCGGGGAGGGCCACCGCCGTGGCAACGTCGCCCTCGGGGGCGCCGCTGTCGGCCCACGAGCGCAGCGTGGTCTTCTCCGCGTCGCTCAGGCGCAGGTCGTCTTTCCAGCCGAGGCGCGGCGTACACTCGTCGGTCTGTTGCGCGCCCCAGGGCGGCATGCGCCCCTCCTCCACCGCGGCGGCCATTGCGCTCGCCATCGGCGCGGCCGACGAGAAACTATCAAGCGCGAAAGGTGCGATCCCGCCGTCCACGTGGCAGCCCACGCAGCTCCGCGCCACGATCGGCGCCACGTCCTGGTGCCAGGTGACGGCCGCCTCGTCGATGCTGGCCGCGGCGTCGGCCTCCTCGACGGCGTCGCTGGACTCGTCGCAGGCAAGCAGGAGCAGGGCGAGCATCGGTTCTCCGGGGGGTGCGCAACTTAGACCCGGGAGCCGAGGCCGCAAGAAAAGCTTTCGTCGCGAGCGGGGCCCAGGGTCGAATAGGAGGTGTAGATCATCCCGGCCCCTGCCGGGCATCCTGACCGCGGAGGCGCCATGCTCTTCTCCCTCTTGTTTGCCTGCAACGAGAACCCGGTGGTCGACGACAAGGAAACCGGGTCGGGTGGCGGCGACGACACCGGCATCGAGGACATCGACGACACCGAGACCGGCGACTCCGGCGGCCACGACACCGGTGGCGACGACACCGGCGAGGAGCCCGAGGGCACCACCCTCACCTGGGAAGTCGAGGGCGACTTCGACGGCAGCGCATTCAGCATGGTGCACATCGAGTTCCCCGAGGCCGACGGCGAGAACTTCACCATGGGCGCCATCTGGGCCGACGCGGAGGCTGCCGCTACCGTGTCGCTGGAGATCACCGACGACCCCGAGGACTTCTACCAGGAGCTCGCGCCCGGCCTGTTCCTGGCCGCCTTCGTGGGCGCGCTCCACGAAGACGACGGCGACAACCGCTGGGAAGGCGGCGAGGGCTTCACCGCCGTGTCGCGCGAGTTCGCCATCTTCTTCGACGGCGGCTTGCCGCCCGACCTGCTCAATGCTGGCCTGCACGCCGGCTGGAACGCGGTGCTGTTCGAGGGCGAGAACTTCACCGTCGGCGACCCCGAGGCGATGCCTCTCCCCATCGCGCTGACCGAGACCCTGGCGATGGGCGGCACGGTGGACGACACCATCCATGAGGACGACCGCGTGGTGGCCCTCCCGGCGACCATCTTCGCGGGCCAGCCCGTCTCCTCGCTGATGGCCGACGTGTCGCTCCCCGGCGACGGCACGTGGTCGGTCACCCTCGACGGCGCGCCGCCCAGCGACCACTTCGTCGACATCGATGGCGACGGCGTGGAAGAGGCGGTGGAGTTCCCCGCCGGCTACGTCGATGGCGACCACAGCGGCAGCTTCGCCGCCGACGCCGACACGGTGGTGGCGCTCGGCTGCGTGGACGGCAAGCCCATCGGCGGCTGGTGGCTCGCGCCTCCGCGCGACGTCGTCCAGCTCATCAGCATCCAGTCGGCCGGCTACAGCCTCGGCTGGCTCGCGGTGCTGCTCGCCGACGAGGGCGGGGTCGTGGGCGACGAGGAGGCGCAGAGCGCGGTGTTGTCGACGGCGTGTATGTTCACGGAGTGAGGCGCTAGCTCGCGAACTGGTGCAACACGAGTCGGCGATAGACCCCGTCTCTCGCGATGAGCTCGTCGTGGGTGCCCGACTCGGCGATGCGCCCGCGCTCGATCACCACCACGCGATCGGCCCCCTTCACCGTGGACAGGCGGTGCGCGATCACCAGCGTGGTGCGCCCCTGCATCAGCCGCTCCAGGGCGTCTTGCACCAGGTGTTCGCTCTCGGCGTCGAGGGCGCTCGTGGCCTCGTCGAGCACCAGCACGCGCGGGTCTTTCAGGATGGCGCGGGCAATGGCCACGCGCTGTTTCTGGCCGCCCGACAGGCGCACGCCGCGCTCGCCCACCACGGTGGCGTAGCCCTCGGGGAAGGCCTCGATGAAACGATGCGCGTTGGCGGCCTCGGCCGCGGCCTGCACCTCGGCGTCGCTCGCGCCCGGGCGGCCGTAGCGGATGTTCTCGGCGATGCTCGTGGCGAAGACCCCCATTCCTCAGGTCAGGCGCGGGCGTCAAAGTTTCTTAGGTTTGAGGCTTAACAAACGATTAACAAGCGTGGTCTGGCGCGCGCGTGGTCGGCGGGTGACGCCCGTCGGGTCATGTCCGACCTCGAGATCAAGAGCGCGCCGGTGGCGCACCTACCCGTCCTGCGCGCGCTGATCGACGAGCTCGGCATCCCCGAGATCATGGACGAGCGGGCCCTGCGGCACCCGCTCGCCCGCGTGTCCGACGCCGACTGCGTGGTCACGATGATGCTCAACGTGCTGTGCGGGCGCGTGGCTCTGTTCCGGATGGACGAGTGGCTTGGTCGCACGGACGTCGAGTTGCTGCTGGGGCCGGGCCGCGTGGCGGCCGCGTTCGATGACAACCGCCTCGCCGCGGCGCTCGACCACATCGACGCGTAACCACCCGGCGAAGACACCCCCCACGCAGGCCACCCCCTCCCGGGCGCCGCGACGCCCGTCTACGCCCCGGCGCGGGCGCTGGCGGCGACGCGAGCGGGTGACAGCTCGATCACCCTGTTGACCGGGTGGCTGCCGATCCTGCCCATGGTGTCCTCGAGGTAGGCCAAGGGGTCGAGGCCGTGGAGCGCGCAGCTTCCCACCAGCGAGAACAGCACGGCACCGGACGCGGCGCCGCCCTCGGAGCCGGCGAAGAGCCAGTTTTTCCTGCCGATGACCGGGCGCCTGACCTGGAG
>VGRQ01000420.1 GCA_016875315.1 Deltaproteobacteria bacterium
CCCTGAGCGCCGCGAAGTCGCCGTACTGCTTGCGCAGCTCGTGTACCTCGATCATCGTGTCCATGCCCGTCTCCTAACGCCGATGCCGGGGCCGCGTGCTACCTTGGGCCGCGCCCGGAGGGCTCGTGATGTTCTTCCTCCTTGCCTGCAGCGACTCGCTGATGGTGGACTACGAACCGTACCCGGCGGCGGGTTCCGATCCCGACACCGCCAGCGGGATCGACACCGCCGAGGAAGCGCTCGACGAGCAGTGGTCCAACGCGCGGCTCGTGGTGGAGTCGCCGCTTAGCGCCAGCTTCATCCCCTACGGCGCCGACGCCAGCTTCGTGGCCAAGGTGTACGACGCGGAGGGCACGCTCACCGATTTTTCCGACATCGTGTGGTCGAGCGACGTCGACACCGACTGGACGGTCACCGGCAACGACCTGGTCAGCAACGGGCTCGACGTCGGCACCCACTCGATCACCGCCGAGGCCGCCCTCCCCAACGGCGATCGCCTGGCCTCCACCGTGGGCGGCGTGCTGGTGCAGAGCATCTACGCGGGCGTGTACGTGGGCGAGCTCAACATCAACGTGTCGGGCGAGTACGACGGCCAGGAGGTGGCGGTCGGCTGCTCGGGGCCGCTCACGCTGGTGGTCGACGCGTACGGCGAGGTGGTCACCGGCGAGGCCGGTTGCCTCATCTCGCTCTTCGGCTACGACCTCGACAGCACCTACAACTTCGACCTGCAGAACGACGACGGCGATCTCTCCGGGGAGGCGGCGATCGACCTGTCCTGGTTCGAGCTGCCGGTCGACACCGAGGGCTCGCTCAGCGAGGACGGGGAGCTCGAGGGCGGATTCACCGCCGACGTGTACGGCTACCTGGCGCTCGACGGCGAGTACACCGCCTCGCTCCTCACTCGCGACCTCAGCACCGCCGAGTAGGCCGGTGCTGCTCGTCGCCGCCGCGCTGGCCGCTCGGCCCGAGGCCGCTGCCCACGTCGACAGCGCCGATGGGCGCTTCCGCTGCCACCACGGCGACGGGGCCGCGGCGCTCTGCGACATCGTCCTGCCCGCGCTCGACGAGGCCTGGGCCGCGCAGGTCGATGGCCTCGGCTTCCGGTCCCCGGTGTCTGACGGCGCACGCGGCGGCAGCGACGCCCTCGACGTCTACATGCTCCCCGAGGGCACCGGCGGCGCCGGCGGCGCATACGTGGCTTGCGATGGCGACGACCTCGCGACCCCCGAGGAAACCTGCACCGACTCCACGAGCGGCGACGGCTACGCCTCCGACAGCGCCTACATCGTCATCGACCCCCGCACCGATACCGCGGCGCTCCGGGGCTACGCGCACCACGAGTTCAACCACGTCTTGCAGTACGCCACCGACTTCGAGGAGCCCTTCCTCTCGGTGTGGGAGGGCACCGCCGTGGCCGCCGAGTACTGGACCGACCCGGGCATGGCCCTCGACCCTGGCCCGGTGGCCGACTACCAGGCCGTGCCCTGGGCCAGTGCCGTGCTGCACGACGGCTACTTCCTCGACGAGAAGTACGGGCTCTGGTCGTACTACGAGTACGGGGCGATGCTGTGGGTGCGCTGGCTCGACGAGCGCCACTTCGACGGCACCGGCGCCGCCGGGCCGGCGCTGTGGGACGCGCTGGCCAACGACCCCGGCGACAACGAGCCCGACGTGCTCGACGCGTGGAGCGAGATCGCCGGCGACTGGCGCGAGGACATGGTGGACTTCGCCATCTCCCGTGGCCGCTTTGGGACGGCGGAGGGCCCCGAGTGGCTCGCCGAGCTGGGCGACGGCGCCGCCATCAGCGCGTGGGAGGCACTGGGCAACGAGGGCACCACCGTCACCAGTGTCGATCTGTACCCGCTCGGCGCGGCTTACTTCGAGGTGACGCTCAGCGACGATCGCCAGCGGTGGCTAAACCACGACCGGCTCGAGCAGAACTTTGCCTGGGCGGTCGTCAGCGACCCCGGGGGCATCGCCGCCGCATCGGATCGCTACGCGAGTATCGACGTGCGTGGGCCGGGTACCGTGCGGCTCGCGCTGGTGTACCTCGGGGGACAGCAGTTCGATGCCGACAGCGGGGATCGCGACGACATCGTCGCATCGACGGTGGTTCTGAACACCGACACCAGCTGCAGCAGCCAGTTCGGCGCCTTCGCCGGCCTCTTCGCCGCCGCCGGCCTCTTCCGCTGGCGGGCTACTCGCTCGCCGGCGCGTACTCCTTGACGCCCAGCCGCATCGTGGCGCGGGCGAGCAGGTAGACCAGCCGCCACTCGGTGGCGGGGAGCACCGCGATGAAGGCCGGACCGCAGGCCGAGGCTGTCGAGCCAAGTCGGCTAGGGCAGCTCGTGATGATCAGCGCCCACGAGCGCCACCCAGGGGCGGTCGTCGACCGGGTAACGGAGCAGCACGCCGATGCTCGAGACGTGTCGCTCGCTGGCCACGAACTCGCGCACCTGCGCGCACAACGCCAGCCCCCCTCGCCCACCAGGCCACCGTCGAGCCAGAAACGAAATGCGGGCGCCGCCAGATCCATGCGCCCCGCCTATCGCGCGCGGCGGTGCCAACGAGATAGCCCGCGGCACCCGTGCTCCCCCTCGCGCTCGCGCTCGCCACCGAGGAACCGCCGCCCACCGAGCTGGTGGCGGTGTGGTTCTCGCGCGACACGAAGTACGCGGCGGTGGAAACGCGCTGGGTGCTCGATGGCCCTGGCTTCCCGGTGGCGCGGATCACGGTGTTCGACATCGCCACCGGCGCGGTCACCCAGACCTTCGACGCCACGCTGCGCGAGGCCGAGGCGAGCAAGGGCCTCGAGGGCGCCAGCGCCGCGGTTCGCGCGAGCGCTGCCGATACCTTCGCTCGCGACGGCATCGACCTCGCCAAGCCGGTGGCCGGCGTGGCCTGCGAGGGCGACCAGTGCGGCCAGGGAAGCGGCTGTGTCCGGAGCGGTACGAGCGTGTCGCTCGTGGCGACGCCGGTCACCGGCGAGCTCTGCCCCGCCAACTGGACCGGCGAGACCGTCGCGGTGTCGGTGGACAACCGGGCCTGGACGCTCGCCGCGGAACGTCCGGCCTGCGCCCGTGCTTTCGTCGCCGACGGCCTCTACCTGTCGAACAAGGCCGCCGTCGCCATCCTCGCTTTCTCGGTCCCAGGCCACGAGGGCCCGGCCGAGCGTTTCCTCCCTGTCGCCGGAACTCTGCCCTGATGCGCTGGATTCCCTACGTCGTCGCCGTTGGCACCACCACGCCCTGGCTCGCGCAAGTCGCGATGGGCAGCCACCCCGATGCCATCGCCACCGCAGTGATGACCGGCTTCGCCATTCTCGCCGCCGCCTTCATGCTCGGCTGGGCCTGCGAGGTGGCGGAGATGGACGTGCCGCCCGCGCTGGCGGTGAGCGTGCTCGCCCTGGTGGCGGTGCTGCCGGAGTACGCGGTGGATGCCACCTTCGCCTGGAAGGCTGCCCACGACCCGGAGCAGGCCGCCTACGCCATCGCCAACATGACGGGCGGCAACCGCCTGTTGCTGGGGATTGGCTGGACCGTCCTGGTCGGGCTCGCCTTCCTTCGATTCAAGTCACGGGAGATCGTGTTGCCTGCCGACATGGGCACCGAGATCTCGGTGCTAATCGTCGCCACGCTCTACGCGATCGTGCCGGTTACCCGCGGCTCGCTCACCCTCGTCGACACCGCCGTGTACCTCGTGCTCTACGTGAGCTACCTGATCGCGGCGTCGCGAGGCGAGGAGCACGAGGGCGAGGTCGTCGGCCCGGCGATTGCCATGGCCGAGCTGCCCACGATGTGGCGGCGCGCCGCCGTGTTGCTGTGCCTATTCTTCGCCGGCGCGGTGATTTTCGTCAGCGCCGAGCCCTTCGCCGAGTCGCTGGTCCACACCGGCAAGGAGCTAGGCGTCGACGAGTTCTTCCTCGTCCAGTGGGTCGCGCCGCTCGCGAGCGAGTCGCCGGAGTTCGTGGTGGCCATCCTCATGGTCTTGCGAGGCAATAGCGAGCAGGGCCTGCGCACGCTGGTGTCGAGCAAGGTGAACCAGTGGACGCTGCTCGTCGGCACCCTCGCGGCGGTCTACTCCATCTCCTCGGGCCACGCGGCGGCCCTCCCCATCGACAACCGCCAGCGCGAGGAGATCCTCCTCACCGCCGCGCAGTCGGTGTTCGCCATCGCGGCGATCGCCGACCTGCGATTCGCCCTCTGGCAGGGCGCCGTTCTCACCGGTCTCTTCCTTCTCCAGTTCGCCCTCCCGACGGCGCACTTCGAGTTTGGGCTCGCCTACATCGCGTGCAGCATCGGCATCCTCGCCTTCGACAAGGCAAGCCGCGACGGCGTGCTCTCGAGCTTCCGCACGTTCTTCCGCATGCTCCGCGGCCAGAAAGCCAGCAGGCACTGATCCGCGAGGGCCGAGGCTCCGCGGGGCTAGAACTCCACGGTCAGCGCCTCGCCCGGCGTGAGGATGGCGTCAGCCACGGTGAGCGTCACGGGAATGCCCCACTCCGGCGCGGCCAGGTCGCTCAACTGCTGCAAGGGCACCGGCTCCACGGCCGGGCCGATCATGGCGATGCGCGCGTCGTAACGATCCCCCCGCTCGCCCACGAGCGAGGCGACGGCGCCCTGCTCGAGCTGGCGTGCCAGCGAGGGCGACACGTACACCACCGCCTCCTGCGTCGTGGCCTCGGTGAGGGTGACCGCCGGGATGCCCGCCTGCAGCCAGGTGCCGGCCGAGGGCACCCGCCCGGTGACGGTCCCTGACGCCTGCGCCCGCAGCACGCTCGCCTCGGCGCGCGCCCGGAGGGCATCCACCATCGCCGAGGCCGAGGTGACCCTCGCCTCCAGCACCGCATCGGCCCCCCCG
>VGRQ01000421.1 GCA_016875315.1 Deltaproteobacteria bacterium
CCCCCTACCGCCGCCAACCTGCCGAACTCCGCAAGCTGCGTTCGGCAGGGCCAAGGCGCGTTCGATAACGCGCCTTGGCGACGGCTCTCCCCCCACCGCGGCGTTCCCCATGCCGCCCGCTGTTTCATGGCTCCGGCAGCCGCCGCGCGCGACGGCATGGGGAACTAGTCGGCCATCGCCCCCACGCTCACCGTCCCCTCCGCGGGGTGGAACAAGTGGCCGGTCACCTCGGCGCCCTGGAGCCCCCGCGTGTCGGTGACGGCGATCTCCACCTCCTCGAGCAGCGCCCTCACGCGGAGCACGCCGCTGGCGGCCGTGTAGGGCACGGCGACGTCGAAACCACCGTCGACCACCTCGACCGTCTCCGCGCTCGAGTCGCCGCCGACGACCTCCACCCGCAGCTCCAGCGACTCGGGCAACACGTCGGAAGGTGGCCACCACTCGAAGCGAGTCGTACCTCCGGGCGTCGCGACGGCCTCGGCCGGATCGAGCACCCGGAGCGCCGCCGGGTAGCTGATGGTCGCCGCCACGGTGGCGCTGTCGTCATGCAACGCCACCGTCTCCGACGGCGAGTCGATCCAGGCCGACACGTCGAAGACCTCCGACAACGACGCGTCGTGGTCGCAGGCGGTACCGCGCGCGCCGCCGAGATCGACGGCCACGGCCTCCTCGTCGGCGAAGCTCAGGGTCAGGGTGTCGAGCCCGGCGCAGCCGCCGATGGCCCCGGAGAGTTCCCACTCGAGCACCGCGTACACGTCGTAGGTCGGGGGGCTCTCGTAGATCCCGTTGTTGCCGAGCGCGAGGCTCAGCTGCTGCGGACCGAGCTCCGAGAGCGTCGTGACCGCCGAGCAGGCCAGGAGCAGCAGCATCCGCCCATCATGGCACGATCGACGGCGGGCACGCACCCGGCCAGCGCACCGCCACCACGCGGTCGGTCGCGACGCGCAGGGCCTCCGTGGATGTCGCGCCACGCGCGGCTACCTGCAGCTCGTTGCCGTTGACCGACTCGATCTCGATCGCCACGCCGTCGAGGGTCACGACGATGTCGGCGGGGAGACCCCTGTCGAGGGTGAACAGCGAGATCGCGGCCCCGGAGAAGGACACCTGCACGCCCGCGTTCACCACCCGCGCCGCGAGCACCTCGGACCCCGACACCAGTCGCAGCTCGCCCGGGGCGAGGAGCGCGCGCGCGAAGCCCTCGTCGCCCGGCGTGCCCGCGAGCGTGACGGTGAGCGTGTCGCCGTTCCACGCGTAGGGAAGCCCGTAGTCGGCCAGCCGGTTCTCGATGGCCACCCGGTTGCACCCGGCTGGCACCGCGATCGCGAAGGGCTCGCCCCGGGCCTCACCCGAGGTGGTGCGCACCGCGAGGAACCAGCCGCCCGCGGCCAGGATCATCGCCGAACCGAACACCACCGGGACGGTGAGGATCGCGGCGCGCTGGTTCACCCGAACACCGGCCAGTCGATGGGATGCGAGGGCACGTAGCCGAGCACGTCGCGCGCGCGACGGCCATCGAGCACGCCCGAGTAGTGGAAACGGCGCCGGTTCATGCCGTAGGAGAAGTCGTGGCCGCGGAGCTGCCGGCGCCAGCGGTAGAGCGGCGTCATCCACGCGCCAGGTACCGGGATGGCCGGTCGCCCCCACTTCTGGATGCAGAGCGACAGCGGCAGGGTGTCGGCCCCGGGAACGTTGAACACGCCCTGCTCCCCAGCTTGTGCCGCCAGCCGGAGCGCCTCGACGAGGTCGTTGACGCTCATCAGGTTGAGCATCGGGTCGTAGCCCATCGGTCGGAAACAGATGGGCGACTCGAGGTAGTCGAAGAGCTGCGAGCCCGTGCCCGGCGCGAGCACCTCGGCGCACCGCAACACCACGATGCGCAGGGGCGACAGGCCCATCCGCACGCAGGCGTGCAGGTCGGCCTCCACCCGGTCGCGCACGTACTGGGGAGCGTTGGGCGACAGGTTGAGCGGGTGGTCTTCCCCGATGAGCACCGGCAGGTCGGCCTGCACCTGGTACACCTCGGCGTAGCTGCGCAGCACGAAGGTCTTGATGGTGGGATGGCGCTCGCACAGCGCGAGCAGGTCGCGGGTGGCCTCGACGTTCCACAGGTGAACGCTCTTGCCTTCCTCGCCGGCCCCGCGGCCCATCGCCGTGTGCAGCACCGTGCGCACGCCAAGGTCGCGCGCCGGGCCGAACAACATCTCGCGTACCCGGCGCTCGCGCCGCAAGTCGACCGACAGGTAGGTGAGCCGCCGGTCGTTGGTGAAGGGCAGGGCCTGCTCCAGCGGCCGCGCCCCCACCGCGAGCACGTGGGACACGCGCTTGTCGTCGAGCAAGGTGCGGACGAGGCGCTCGCCGATCGGCGCGTCGGCCCCGGTGACGAGCACGCCACTCAAGCGAAAATCCCCTCGCGCTCGCGCAGCCCTTCCTCGAGCAGCCCTTGCACCGCCGCCTTCACGCGCGCGGCCGCCTCGCGCACCGCGCCGGGGTCGTCGGCGTGCTCGGGCCGGTAGTCCAGGTCGGTGCGGATCGGCGCGCCGTAGCGCATGTGGTAGCGCACCGGCAGCGGCAGCGGCGTGAGCGTGATCGGGATGAATGGGGCGCCCATGAGCGCGATGGGGATGCGCCCCAGCTGGGGCATCTGCTCCTCGGGCCCCACGATGCCGAGCGGCACCACCGGCGCCGAGTGACGGATCGCCAGTTCCACGTGCCCGACTCGCCAGTCCTGGAGCCGGTAGCGGTCGCGAAAGTGCTTGGCGATGCCGGGCACGCCCTCGGGGAAGATGAGCAACAGCTCCCCCGCCTCGAGCAGGGTACGGGCGTTGCCGCGCGAGCCGCCCACCATGCCGCCGCGCGCGAAGAGGGTGCCGATGAGCGGCAACATCGGCACGAAGTGATCGGCCACGGCGCGGGCCACGCGCGGCGGCTGGCTGTGGCGGAGCACGTCGAGCCAGGTCATCGCCGCGTCGGCGGGCAAGGCGCCGGAGTGGTTGCCCGCGATGATGGCCGGGCCCTCGGCGGGGATGTTCTCGTGGCCCTTCGACACCACGCGGAAGTAGCGGTCGTAGAGCGGCGCCAGCATCGCCTCGCCCAGCGCCACCACGTCGGGGTGCATGCCGAAGGCGTCGTAGCCGTGGCCCGCGTCGCGGTAGTGCAAGGCCTGGATGCGAGCTTTCTGCTCGGCCGTCAGCCTCGTGTTGGCGATGACGCGCGCGATGTCGAGGGACAGCGACATGGGCGCGACGGCTAACTCACGCCGCCGCGAGATACGGCCGCCGAGCGTGGACGATCGCGACGAGCGCCTGGAGACCGTGCTGGAGCAACTCGGAGAGCCCGACGCGCGGGCCTACCACGCGCGCGACGGCCGGGAGCACCACATCTTCCGCGTGAATCTCGCTCGCGGCGAGCGGATGCTGAAGGTCCCTCGTGCCGACGCGCTGCCCGACCCCTTCGACGCCAGCCGGACGAGCGCCGAGCGCCTCTACGCCGAGGGCTGGGCGGTGGCCCACGCCCGGGGCGTGCCGGTGCCCGGCAACTACGAGGTACACGCCACGAGCCCGGCCTGCGCGACGATGGACGTGCTTCCCGGCACCACCGCCGAGCAGGCGTACGAGCGCGGCACCCTCGACGCCGAGATGCTCCTCAAGGTGTGCCTCGCGATGGGACGAGCCCTCGCCTCGCTGCACTCGGTGAAGCGCCCCGCCGACGGCGGCCACCTGCCCGACCTGCCCGGCGCCGAGCCGGCGCAAGCTCGCCTGCTCCACCTCGACTTCCACCTCGGCAACATGCTGGGGCGCCCCAGGCTCGGGATGAACTGGGAAGTCACTGGGGTAGTGGACTGGACTTGCGCGCGCTGGGGCGTGCCCGAGGCCGACTTCGTGGAGATGCAGGTGAGCGTGTTCGTGATGAACCCGCGCGCGCGCGACGCCTTCGTGGCGGGCTATCGGCAGGTGTCTGGGCGGGCGATCGACATGGCCGAGGTGGAGCGCCGCGCCGCCGACGAGATCCGCCGCCGGCTGGCCAGCGACGCGCCGCCGCCCGAGCGCCTGCGCGGCTACTGGCTGTCCTTCGCCGACAAGAACCCGGGATGATCGACGCGAGCTGGCGGGCCCGGCTCGACGCCGTTGCCCTCGAGAGCGGCCTCGCCAGCTCCGATCACCCCCGGCTCGCCACCTGGGTGCGCGACCTGAGCGACCAGTACAACCGCGCCGCCTTCCCGGTGCGCTGGACACCGGAACGCACCGCGGCGAGGCTCCACTTCTTCCTGCCACGCGACGCGATGAAGGTGGCCACCGCGCTGCGCGACGTGCCGCTGCCCCCGGGCGACGGGCCGGTCGAGGTGCGCGACATCGGCGCCGGCATCGGGGCCAGCGCCCTCGGCGCCGTCCTCGGCTTGCGCGCGCGCGGCCTGTCGCGACCGATCCGGTTGGATCTCTCCGACACCCACGCGCCCGGCCTCGACGTGGCGGCCCGTGTGCTCCAGGGCCTGCCCGGCGTGGAACTCGGCCCCAAGTTGTCGCGACCCGACATCGTGGTGCTGAGCAACGTGCTGGCCGAGGTGGAGCACGGGCGACCGTACGCGGCGCGGATCGACGCCCACGCACGTTTGTTGACGAAGCAGCGAGCCGGGCTGGTGCTGGTCGTGGAGCCCGCCCTGCGCGACTGCGCCCGTCGCCTGCAGGCGGTGCGGGATCGGCTCGTAACGGCCGGTGTCCCCGTGCTGGCACCTTGCCCCCACGACGCGCCGTGCCCCATGCTCCGCCGCGACACCGACTGGTGCCACGACGACCTCCCCGTCGATCTCCCCCCGTGGCTCCACCC
>VGRQ01000422.1 GCA_016875315.1 Deltaproteobacteria bacterium
GACCAGGCGGCGGGGGCGGCGGCGGGCGCGGGCTCGGCGCGCTCGGCCTGCGGCGGCGGGGGTGCGCTCTCCTCCTCGAGGAGGTCGTCGTTGCCGTAGTAGTAGAGCGCCCCGAGCGTGACCATGGTCACGATGGCTACGAGGCCGGCCACCTGCCTCGGCTTCACTTCTGCTTCGCGGCCTTCTCGGCCTCCTCGGCGGCCGCCACCTCGTCGGTGTGCATCTGCAGCGCGTCGACGGGGATGATCCGGTCGCGGTCGGTGATGAGCAACTGCCCCTGGTACACCGCGAAGCGCGGGTGGATCAGCTCGTGGTCGACGGCCTTGACCTTCCAGTCGAGCCTGCCCGGCTTCTTGAACTTGAACACCCAGCCGGTGTCGGTGAGCGCCCACATGGCACCGGACTCGTCGAGCGTGATGTCGACGTCTTCGAAGCCCTCGCCGAGGATGCTGGCGTCGATCACTGTCCCATATCGGAAACCATCAGCGTTGTAGCTAATGATCTTGTCGCCGAAGGCCATGTAGATCTTGCCGTCGGTCCCCACCTCCACGGCGTTGGGCGTGCCATCCTTGATTACCCAGCGACCGAGCTCCTCCGACGCGGTGTCGAAGGTGACCGCGTCGTTGCCGATGATGGTGACGATGGTCTTCTTCTTCTCGATGTAGGCGACATAGCCCTCGCCGCCCACCTTGGGTTGTACCTGGTCGTCGATGCGGACGGTCCAGCCGATCTGGCCGTTGCCCTCGCCGTCGAAGATCTGCAACCGCCCCGCCGCGTCGAACACGATGAAGCCGTCGCTCTCCTTGCCGGGGACGATCTCGATGTCGACCGGGTTCATGAACGCGCCCGCGTCTTCGCTGGCGAGGCTCCCGGCGGCATACCAGGGGCGGCGCACGCCGAACCAGTACTCGCTCACGTCGCGCGGGGCGCCCCACTGGCGGTCGGTGATGCCCTGGGGCGTGAAGCGCTGCACCCGGTTGTTGGCGGTGTCGCACACCAGCGCGTTGCCGAGCTGGTCGATCTCGATGGGGAGCGGCTCGCCGAAGCCGCGCAGCGCGCCGACCTCCCAGCCTTCCTCGCCCCAGGCCTGGATGTTGCGACGCCCGCCGCCCTGCAGGTCGCGCCAGGCGTAAAAGTACTCGATGGTGTCCTTGATCTCGCGCTGTTGCTTGCCCACGGCCCGCATCGCGGCGAACTCGAGGCCGGGGATGCCGGTAGGGTCCTTCAGCTTCCGGAGCGCCGACATCGCCATGTCGTCGGGCGCCAAGGCGGCAGCACGATAGCCGAGGGGGACAAGTGACGTGACCTTGCGACGGAGATACTCCGGTCCCTCGCCCGCCGCGTCCATGAGGAACTCGAGCGAGGCGCGGTCGTTGGGGTCGGCCTTGTGGGCCTCGTAGGCCTTGAGTGCCTGTTCCTCGTACTTCTTCTGCAGCGCCTCGCCGTCGCGGGAGGCCCGCCAGGCGTCGACCCTCTCGACCTGCCGGGCGCGCTCGCCCTCGGTGAAGTTGACCGCCACCTCCGCCACGAACATGTCGGCGTACACGCCGCCCTCGAAGGCCTCGACGAACTCCAGCCGCACCTTTCGTCCCTCGGCCACCACGGGGATGTCGACGCGGGCCATCTCCTTCTGCAGGCGCAGCGGCTCGCCCACCTTGGCGCCGTCGACCCACACCTGGACCAGCTTCGGCTTGGCGTATTCCTTGTAGGTGCGCTCGCCCTTGGCGAGGTTGCCGGGCCACAGCGACACCGACTCGAGCCTGGTGGCGCTGCCGAGGTCGACCTCGATCCAGCTCGCGTTGCCGTGGCCCATCTCCGCCTCGGCCCAGCCGGTGCCGAGGAGGCCGTCGAAGGCGAGGTCGGCGGTGTGCTTGCCGTCGGCGTCTTGGAGGGTGGACGACGCGGCGGTGCTGGCGGCGTGGGCGATGCCCGGAACCAGGGCGGCGAGGGCGAGAAGCACGCGGGCGACCTCCGACCGTCCCGCGTAGCGTGTGCGTCGCGCGCGCGACAAGTCACGCGCTGACAAAGATAGGCCAATCGCGTGCAACCGCTCCTCCTGCTCCTTGCGACACCTGGGCTCGGCGCCGACGTCCAGGCCGACCTTCACCTCGACACGCCCACGCAGTTGTACCGTCGCAAGGCGTTACTCGATGGCGACGGCATGGAGGCGGCGCTGCCGCAGCTGCGCGAGGGCGGGACGAACCTCGCCGTCGAGGTGCTCTGGCCCCCGAGAGACGCCGACTGGGAGGCCCACGCCGCGAAGCTATTCGACATCATCGAGGCGGAGGATCGGCGGCTCGACGCGGTGACGCTCGCCCGGTCGCCCGGGGAGGCCCGGTCGGTGATCGAGAACGGCGGCGTGGCCCTCGTCGTGTCGTTGGAGGGGGCGCATGGGCTCGACAAGACTGGCGTCGATGGTTTGCGGCGGCTCCATGCCCGCGGCCTGCGCATGCTCGGGCTGACGTGGAGCTTCTCCAACCGCTTCGCGGGTAGTTCTGGCGACGGAGGCGGCGGCATCACCGGCGACGGCTGGGCGCTGTTGGCCGAGGCCAACCGTCTCGGGGTGGTGGTCGACGTGTCGCACGCGAGCGACCGGGCGACGATGGACGCCTGCGGCTGGTCGCACGCGCCGGTGGTCGCCTCGCACTCCAACACCGATGGTCGTCGCGAGCACGCCCGCAACCTGTCCGACGAGGCCATCCGATGCATCGCGCGCGGTGGCGGCGTGATCGGCGTGAACGTCCACGGCGATTTCGTGGGTGGACCGCGTGACGTGGCCGCGGTGGCCGACCACTTCGACTACCTGCGGCGCGTGGGCGGTGCTGGCGTGGTGGCGCTGGGCTCCGACTACGACGGTCTCATCAAGCCGGTGGCTGGCCTCGAGCATGCCGGCAAACTCGCCGCGTTGTGGGCGGAGCTTCGCAGGCGTGGTTGGACCGACGCCGAGATCGCGGGCGCCCGGGGCGAGAACTTCATGAGGGCGTGGACCCAGGTGGAGCGCGTGTCGCAGGCGCTCCGGGGTGGGCCGATCGACTAGCGCGCGCGCGATCAGCGAGCGCCGCCAGCCGGCCGGCGCGGGCGAAGGACAGTGGCGCGAGCGACAAAAACCGCCGAGCCCCCTGGCCCATCTCGCGATGGTCCAGAGGGCTCGTGGTTGGCACCCGTTCTTGGCGGAACGTGGATCCCCTGCAGAGGGGGCAAGTGGCACCGCGCGTGGGCCTCGCGCCGGTCGCGCCCGGGAAGGGCAACCGTCACTCGGCTTGGCTCGGTGGAATCCTCGGCTCGGGCGAACCCGTGCCTCGGGGGGACCGGCACCGCGGCGAACCGCGATGACGGCGGAGATGTTGGTTGGCTGCGCTCGCTCCCGCGAACGCGACCGACGGGCCTGGGGTTCAAGCGACCTCCAGGGCGCGAACCGCGACGACGTGCCAGCTCCCTGGCCGTTCACCGAGCGGATCCGACCTGTCGTTTGGCGCGTCGCGACGAGGTAGCGTGGGCTCGCAGGCTATGCACCTGCGCACGCGACATCGTGGCGGCGGCTCCGACTTCTCGGATCGTCGTCGTCGTGGCGGCGGTTCACCCGGATTGCTCCGTGTGTGTCCCGCAGGAAAGCTCTCGCTTCCGCTCGCCCTCGTGGCGTTCTTGCCACCTTCCCCGTGCTCCCAGCACATCCAATCTCTCGCCCGGTCTTGCGCCGCTTGCCTCCCGCCGGTGTTGCCACCGTCGAGCGGCCGCGCTCGCTTCACGCGGGCGTTCCACTCACCTTGTCTCTCCTGGGGTTGTCCAAAGATCGCCCCTCCACCGGGATTGCCCTCGGAGTCCACTCCCGGGCGCGTTGCCGCGCCCCTCGGGGAAACACCAGCCAGGTGCTTCCCGCGTTCCGACCTCGCCGTTTTCACGGCCTCGTCGGCTTACTCCTCCGGGGGTTGCCGGGGTGTTGCACCCGGCGCCGGTCATGGGGTTCGGCGTGTTTCATCGCAGGGTTGCTCGACTCCGGTTTGCACCGTGGTCGCCTGGCCTCGCGAATCCTCGCGCCGCGCTCCTGCCCTTCGAAGCCTTTCTCCCCGGCGACAGCAGCGAGCTTGCGCTCGCGGGGCCGCGTCAGGGCTCTAGCTGTTGCCAGCCTTCGCCTTCACCGCAGTCATTGCCCCCCCGCCGCTTGCGCCGCCGTTCCCTTGCGGGCTCGTCGTCGCGCGGCCTCGAGGCCTTGCTCCATCGCCGGAGCCGTGTCGTCGCTTTCCCATTGCTGGGTCGGCGGGACCATTGCTCCCCTGGGCTTGCCTGCCTACCGGGTTTGAAGCGGTGGGCAGGATGACGTCAAAGAACGTTCGAGAAGAACGGCTCTCGGTCCGAGCGTCCCGGTTTCCCGGGTGCCGCGCTCCTTAGAAGCAAGAGCCGTGCCAAGTTTGGCGTACGGGACAAAGCACATTTTTTGATGCCAGATTGGGAAGACCCATTCCCATGTTAAGACGAAGATTCCCACTCATTCATCAATAACAATGGATATAGCTATATAAATACTGGGAATGGAACTACCCATTGAAACGGGAAGCCGCGGTCGTCCTCGTGGTGGTGGTCCTCAGCCCCAGCTCCAGCGAGCTGGTGGCGGCGACGGTGCGTCGCCCGGCGCGAGGGCGGCGGGTTGCCCAGGCGGAGACCGAGGCGGCACGCAGGGGGCGACGCGAGGGCACTGGCGGGCGGCGCGTCGAAGTCGTCATCGATGTCGTCGCTGTCGATCTCGCTGTCGCTGTCGACGTCGATGTCGATATCGACATCGGGAGTGAAGTACACTCGACAGTCACCCGACCTCGACCTGT
>VGRQ01000423.1 GCA_016875315.1 Deltaproteobacteria bacterium
CGGCGTCTCCGGCGTGGTGGTGGTGGTGGTTTCCTGGCCACCGCAGGCCAGAGACGCGACGAGAATGGGCGCGAGCGCGCCAAGAAGCTGCTTCTTCACGATTCACCCTGGGGAGGAGTTTTTGCGCGGCGGCGCCGCGCGGCGGAGGATTAACGCGGCAAACACGCCGCGCCGGCTAGCCGAAGTTCTTGATCGCGAAATCCCAGTTCAGCAGCTTGTCGATCACCGCCGCCACGTAGTCGCTGCGCTTGTTCTGGTAGTCGAGGTAGTAAGCGTGTTCCCACACGTCGATCACCAGGAGCGGGGTGCCGAGGTTGAGCACCACCGGGTTGTCTGCGTTGCTGGTCTTCGCCACCGAGAGCTTGCCGTCCTTCGCCACGAGCCAGGCCCAGCCGCTGCCGAACTGTCCCGTGGCCGCCTTGGCGAGCTCCGTCGCGAAGCCGGCCTGGTCGCCGAAGGCCGCCTTGATCGCGTCGGCCAGCTTTCCCGCCGGGCAGGCGCCGCCCCCGGCCTTCTTCAGGCTCTGCCAGTAGAAGTCGTGGTTCCAGGTCTGGGCGCTGTTGTTGTAGATGCCCACGTTGTCGGTGCCGTAGGTGCCCTTCATGCAGTCGGCGAGCGACTTCTTCTCCCAGTCCTTGCCCGCCACCAGCTCGTTGAGCTTGTTGACGTAGCCGAGGTGGTGCTTGCCATAGTGAAAGCCGATGGTGCCCTGCGAGATCACCGGGGCGAGGTCGGTGTCGGCGTAGGGCAGCGCCATCAGGGCGAAGGGTCCACCCGTCGCGACCGGGGCCGCCGAAGCGGCCGCCGTGGTGGACGTGGTCGTCGTGGTGGCCGGGGCGATGGACTTGCCCTGGTCCTTGTCGCCCGCGAGGGCGGGGAGGGCGGCGACGGCGGCGGTCGCGACCGCGGCGTGTCCGAGGAGGTGGCGGCGAGACATGGACATGGGGAGGACTCCGAGAGCGCCGACCGACTAACCGAGCCCCCGCCTCCGCCGGGTGACGATCGCGAACCCGAGCAGCACGCTGGTCGCGAGCGGGAGCGTGGACGCGCCGTGGCAACCACAGCCACCGCCCGTCCCGCCCGTGTCCTCGCCGCCGTCGGCCGCCTCGCCGGTGTCAGCCTCCTCGGGGAGGCAGGGTTCCACGTCGGCGGCGGTGCCGATGCAGATGGGCACCTTGGTGCTGTCGTCGGCGAGCGTCGGGTTGCTCACGACGATCCAGTAGGTGCCTGCGTCGGCCGGCGTCGACTGCGCGGCGGCCACCGGCTCGGGGAAATAGTCGGCGTCGAGTACCCGCCCCTCGCTGTCGAGCGCGTGGATCGACACGAAGAGGTCGGGCGCCGCCTCCGCCGTGGCGAAGTACAGGTCGCCGCCGGCCCAGTCGAGCTCGTAGTACACCGTCGCGAGCGGGTACACGCGGTCCTCGACGTTGAAGCTGCTCCCGTCTTCCTCGTCCTTCACCTCGCGCAGCTCGGCCGCGAAGGGGTACTCGTCGGTGTAGGCGCCGGCGCGGTCGCCGGTGGCGAGGTTGCGCATCGAGAAGGCGGAGAAGTCGTCCCAGAGGGTGCTGCCGTGGGCGGCCTCGATCTCGGTCATGGCGACGAGGAGCTCGTCGTCCTCGGGATGGTCGGCGAAGGCCTCCAGCATCTCCACCATCACCCCCTCGCCGTGCCGCTCGGCGAGGTGGAACCACCAGAGCGCCGTGGCGTAGGCGAAGGCGGGGACGGGCCCGGCGGGCGGCTCCGACAGCGAACGCCCGGCGTCGTCGAGGTAGTAGGAGCAGAAGCGGAGGAAGTCGTCGTTGTAGGGGTCGTAGAGGTGCTCCGCCCAGGTGGCGGTGCCCTCGAGGAACCACACGGCCTCGCTCTGCGCGTAGGCGGCCTGCACGCCGTGGAACAGCTCGTGGGAGGTGAGCACGCGCACCGCCTCGTCGAGGTCGCCGTAGCCGTAGCCGGCGAAGTCGTTTTCCATGGTGAAGTAGCCGCTGCAGGCGCCATTGCTGCCGCCGCACTCGCTGGCCCACATGCCGTCGGCGTCGCCCCCGAAGTCCACGAGGTAGGCGTCGAGCGCATCGCTGCCGCCCTTGCCCTCGTCCGAGAGGGGGAGGCGGAACCCGGCCGTCTCGTAGACGAGGAGCACGCTCTCCGACGAGGCCGCCACCGCCTCGACGAAGTCGGGCACGCCGCTACCGTCGGCGTCGTCGAGGTCGACGGCGTTGTTGCCCTCGACCGAGTACCACACGCGCACGAGGCCCTCCTCGCTGTCGTAGGTGACGATGGTGTCGGTGTCGTCGAAGGCCCAGGATCCCCCCTCGGTGGGGCGCGCGAGGGCCAGCGTGGCGAGAAGCAGCATGCCGCTGACCTTACCGCGCCCGGGCGCGCCCGGCGGCTGTGCGATCCGCCACGGCGCCGCGTGCCGCGACGGCGGTTAGCCCTCCCGGATGTTGTTCAACCTGCTCCTGGCCTGCCTGCCCGCCGAGACCGACGAAACGAAGGACAGCGCCGACGATTCCGGCAGCACCGAGGAGCTGACCGACGCGGTGTGTACCGAGGCCACCGAGGTGCCCTGCGAAGACGAGATCATCAGCGACTTCTCGCTCCACGACGACAAGACGGCCAAGGGCGACATCGAGAACACGGCCGCGGGCAGCGGCTGGGTTTCCATCGTCGATGCCACGGCCGGCGGCTCGTCGGCCGCCTCGAAGAACGCCTGGATCTACGCGAAGTTCACCGAGGACGGGCTCGAGAAGGTGGAGATCGACGACGAGACGGCGCTGCAAGACATGAGCTGGCACATCGCCGCCCGCCGCTACATCATCCGCCTCAACAGCGGCGCCTCCGGTCCCTCCTGCGTGGGCGCGGCCAAGATCCGCGACGAGTTCGATGCCGTCGACGCGGGCGACGCGAGCGAGCTCGAGTACCAGCTCGAAGACTTCTACACCGAGTCTTGCGAGCTGAAGGAAGACAACTCCGGCATGCCCGGGAGCCCCGACACCCAGCTCTCCACCTTCTGGGAGTACGTGGGCAGCTGCGTGGGCACCACGGGACAGGTGTGGGTGCTCCAGCTCGACAGCGGCGAGCTGGTGAAGTTCACCGTCGATGCCTACTACGCGAACGACGGCCAGGAGGAGTGCAACAGCAGCGGGTCTACCTCCGAGGAAGGCGCGATGTACACGTGGCGGTGGGCGTTGCTCTAGCGTAGCGCCGTCGCGACCGCGTCGACGCATCGGTCGACTTGCTCGACGGTGTGCTCGCTCGACACGGTGAAGCGCACCCGCTCCTGGCCCCTCGGCACCGTGGGAAAGCGGATCCCCGGGGCATAGATGCCCGCGTCGAGCAGGCGCGCGGCGACGTCCATCGTGCGTTCTACGGTCACGATGGGGACCACGTGGTGCGCCCCGAGGACTCGGGCCCCCACCTCCCGCAGGCCCTCGCGCAACCGCCGCGCGTTGTGGGCTAGTCGCTCGCGACGCTCGTCGTCGGCGAGGCGGATCGCCACGAGGGCGGCGAGCGCCACCGGCTCCGGCATGCCCGTGGTGTAGATGAAGGCCCGGCCCTGGGAGATGAGCAACTCGCGCAACGCGGCGGGCCCCGCCACGAAGGCCCCGGCCACGCCGAGCGCCTTGCCGAGGGTGCCCACGATGAAGTCGGGCGCCACGTCCTGCATCGCCGCCACGCCGCGCCCCCCGGGACCGATGGCGCCGAGGGCGTGGGCCTCGTCGACGGCCAGCCAGTGATCGCCCGTCCAGCGGCGCAGGTCGGGCGTGTCGCCGTCCATCGAGTAGAGACCCTCGACCACGGCCAGGGCCGCGCCCGCCGGGATTTGATCCGGCTGGTCGTGAGGCAGGATCACGCGCCGGGCCTTGCTGAGCCTCAGCCCGTCGATGATCGAGGCGTGATTGAGCGCGTCGGAAACCACGAGGTCGCCGGGCTCGGGAACCGTGGCGAGGAGCGCCAGGTTGGCGTGGTAGCCGCTGGAGAACAGCAGGACCGTCCGGCCCAGCTTGTCGGCCAGCGCCGCCTCGAGGAGGTCGTGCGCGGGCCGGTTGCCGCTGATGAGGCGAGCCGAGCCCGCGCCGCCGCCCTCGGCGTAGGCGGCGCGCACCGCGGGATGCCAGGCCAGGCCGAGGTAGTCGTTCGACGAGAAGTTGACGAGCTCGCGACCGCCAAGGCGCACGGTCGTGGGGCCGGTGGGGACGAGCGTGCGGAGCTGCCTCAGGAGGCCGCGCTCGGCGATCTCGGCGACGCGCGCCTCGAGCCTGCGGTAGCGTTGGCTCAGGGGTTGACGCCGTTGTCGTCGGTGCCCTCGGCGCGGACAGAGGGTCGCAGCGAGGGCGGGTGGGGCAGGTGCGGCGGGGGACGGATCACCAGGCCCTCGGCCTCGAGCATGTCGAGGTCGATGTCGGCGGCGCGCCCCGCGGTGGTCAGGTAGTTGCCGAGCATCACGCCATTGGCACCGCACCGGAAGATCTCGTCCTGCCGCTCGCCGAGGTTCACCGCGCGTCCGCCGCACACGATGATGTCCTTCGTCGGCAGCACCAGCCGGAACAGGGCGATGATCTTCAGGCAATCACCCGGGGACAGCTCGTGCTGCTCCTCGAGGGGCGTCCCCGGCCGCGGGTTGAGGAAGTTGATGGGCACGCTGTCGACGTCGAGCTCGCGCAGCTCCAGGGCCAGATCCACCCGCTGCGCCCAGCTCTCGCCCATGCCGAAGATGCCGCCGCAGCAGGTGTACATGCCGAGCGACTTGGCCGCCTTCACCGTCTCGACTTCCTCGTCGTAGCTGTGCGTCTTCACGATCTC
>VGRQ01000424.1 GCA_016875315.1 Deltaproteobacteria bacterium
CCCCACGCGCGCCGCGCCGCGCCGTCACGAGCCCGATCGGGTCACCCGCGTGCTCGGCACCCGCCTCGGGGCGACTCGCGCCGAGACGAACTTCTCCGCCTGCGCCGCCGCCGCCCAGTCCATCGCGGCCGCCGCTCGCGCCGTCGCTCGCGGGGATGTCGACGTGGCCTACGCCGGCGGCCACGACTCGATGTTGCACCCCATCGGCTTCCTCTCCTTCGTGGTGCTCGGGGCGCTCTCCCCCACGCGGGGCCGCCCCTTCGACCGCGCTCGCGACGGGTTCCTCGTGGGCGAGGGCGCCGCCATCTTGCAGGTCGAGCGGGAGGACGACGCGCGTGCTCGCGGCGCGCCGGTGCTCGCGCGGCTGCTCGGCGCGGGCACCTCCGTCGACGCCTACAACGTCACCGCGCCTCACCCGGAGGGTCGCGGCGCGGCGCTGGCGATGCAGCGGGCGCTGCGCGACGCCGGGATCACCGCCGCCGACGTCGACTATGTCAACGCGCATGGCACCGGCACCCCGGTGGGCGACGTGGCCGAGGCGCTCGCCATCCACGAGGTGCTCGGCGAGGTGCCGGTGTCGAGCTTCAAGGGCGCGCTCGGCCACACCATCGCTGCCGCCGGGGCGGTGGAACTGGCCTGGTGCGTGCGGATGATGGGGGAGGGGATGACCTTTGGCACCGTGGGGCTCGACGAGGTCGACCCGGCGATCCGGGTGCCGGTGATCGCGCGCGACCTCGACCGCTCGCCGCGGCTCATGGTGTCGAACAGCTTCGGCTTCGGGGGACAGAACTGCGCCCTGGTGCTCGCTTGTCCCTAGTGGCCATCGCGCTCGTGTACGCCCACTCCGCGGAGTTCGGCAGCACGCTGGTTCGCGGGCGCGCGGAGGCGCCGGCCGAGCTGTGGATGCTGAGCGAGGGCTGGGGCGTGCTCCACTCCACCGACGCGGGCGAGAGCTGGGGCTGGATCTGCGAGGAAGCCATCGGCACCGAGGCGGTGTACGACGTGCAGGCCTGGGCCGACAACACCGCGATCCTCGGCACGCGCGAGGGCATGGTGATGATCGACGGCAGTTGCGTCGTCACCCCCTACACCGGCCTCGACGGCGGCTTCGTGCTCCGCGCCGAGCGTTGGCAAGACAAGGCGGTGGCCCTCTGGGTGGGCGACGGCGTGGGCGGGGTGTTCACGTGTGACGCTTTCGACTGCGTCGCGACCCCGCTCTACGGGGATGGCTACTTCCCCAAGACCGCCTTCGTCGATGGCGACACGCTCTACGTCACCGTGGTCCACACCGAGAGCCTCGCGGCCGAGCTCTACGCCACCACCGACGGCCTCACCTGGGACCCGCTCTACCGTTGGCCGCTGGGCGACACCGACCCGCGCCTGCTCTGGGCCAGCGGCGACACGATGTACCTCTGGACCAAGCCGCGCACCGACGCGTCCCTCCCCGCGTTCTTGCGCAGCACCGACGGAGGACGGAGCTTCGAGGCCACCTTCGAGACGGGCTACTACACCGACGCCGCGCCGGGCGCGCTCGTGCGCGACGGGGGGAAGACCGTGCTCGTAGGGAGCTACTACGGCGCGCGCACCTGGAAATCGACCGACGGCGGCCAGTCCTTCGAGGAGCGCAGCCCCGACTTGCCCTCGGTGCGCTGCGGCCTCGATCTCGACGGCACCTCCTACGCCTGCGGCGATCACCTGGCCGACGGCTTCGACCTCGCGGTCAGCACCGATGGCGAGAACTTCACGCCTCGATCCTGTATCGAGGAGGCGCTGCCCGCCGAGTGTGCCGAGCCGGCGTGTGGCGTCTACGTCGACGCGTGGGTGAACGCCGGGGCCTACGGGGGTGGCCAGTGCGACGTGGAGGAAGACACGGGGAGGGCGCCCCCCCCGCCCGGCGACGAGTGCGGCTGCGAGAGCGGCAGCGCCTCGCTCCTGTTGCTCCTGGCCTACCGCCGCCGGAGTGCGCCAGCCGGGGGCGCTGGGATAGGCCTCGGGCGTGGCTGAAAACCTCCTCCGGCGAACGCTCGTCGCACTGGCCGACGCGAAGGTGCGGTTCGTCGTCTGCGGGGGGGTGGCCTGCGTCCTCCAGGGGGTTGCTAGGACGACGCACGACCTCGACGTGCGCGTGGCCCTCGAGAGCCCCGATCTCGAGGCTCTCGTCCGGGTCGCGCGGGAACTCGGCCTTGGCCCTCGGATACCCGAACCGCTGGAGTCCCTCCTCGACCCGGAGCGGAGACGAGCGTGGGTGGAGGAGAAGCACGCCGTCGTGTACACGCTCATCGCCCCCAGCGGCGCGTTCTCCCTCGATGTGTTCCTCGACTACCCGCTGTCATTCGACGAGTTGGCTGCGGAGGCCGACCGGTTCGACATCGAGGGACGGCGCGTCCTGGTGTCCTCGAAACGGCACCTCATCCTCGCGAAGTCGAGCGTCACGCCGCCCCGCAAGGTGGATCTTCGCGACATCGAGGATCTCGAGGAGCTGCTCCGTGGCCCGCGCTGATCGGATGCCCGAGCGCGGGACCGTCGATCCCCTGTTCGACGGTCACCTGGAGCGCCCGCTCCTCGCGCTCTCCGCGGAGGAGCGCCTGGATTGGATCTGGGAGATGATGGAGCTCGTTCGCCTCGCGCGCCCCGTGGGCGCCCGGAACGAGGCCGATCGCCACGCTGCGGGGGAATGAGCGCCGGCCGGGCCAGGCCAGTCGAGCTCGGCGGGTTCGCGCGCTACCGCCCGAGGACGAGGAAGGCCTGGCCGGAGAAAGCGAGGTCGTCCACGTCGGCGTAGGGCGCGCCGACGAGCAAGTCGGCCTTGCCGTCGCCGTCGTAGTCGCCGCCTCCCTCCACGGCGCGCCCGGCCCCGTCGCCCTCCACGAGGCCGGTCCAGACGGCGCTGGCGGCGCTCGACGAGACGGTGCCCGTCGCCAGGGGCGCGTGGAACACGTAGGCCACGCCCGCGTCGAGGCCGCTGCGGTCGGAGCCGTACGCGCCCACCACGATGTCGGGGGTGCCGTCGCCGTCGAGGTCGCCCGCGCCGGCCAGGGAGGCGCCGAACTGGTCGTCGTTGGTCTCCCCGGCGAGGATCGTGCTCGCGGTGCTCACCGCGCCGCTGGTGCCGGGCCCGTGGAACAACCACGCTTTCCCGGCCAGGGCCATGTCGCCGGACACCAGGAGTTCGCCGTAGCCGTCGCCGTCGAGGTCGCCCACGCCGTCGGCGAAGTCGCCGGCGTACTCGCCGTCGGCCTCCCCCACGTAGATGACATCGGCGTCGCGAATCGACACGTCGCCCGCGGGCGCGGGACCGAAGAACACCGCCGCCAGCCCCGCGTCGGCCCCGCCCTCGTCGGCGCCGTTCACCCCGAGCACGAGGTCGCCCAGGCCGTCGCCATCGAGGTCGCCGGCGCCGTTGAGCACCGATCCCACGCCGTCGCCCGACTCGGGCGCCCCGTGACGCACCCCGCTCTCGTTGCTCTGCCCATAGAAACGAGTATCGGCGTCGTTCGCCCACAGCTCGGCGGCGCTGAAGCCGCTGCCGAACAGGTAGGCGCGGCCGGCCCCCGGGCCGTAGTCGTCGTTGGCGGGGGCGCCGAGCAGCAAGTCATCGTGCCCGTCGCCGCCGGGGTCGCCCACGTAGGCGGCGGCGTTGCCGAGGTAGTCGCCGGCCACCTCGGCGTAGATGACGGCGATCGCCTCTTCGGCCGTCACCTCGCCGCTCTTGCCCGTCACGTCGAAGACGTAGGCTTTCCCGGCGTAGGCCCCGGCCTCCCTGCCACCCACGGCGCCCAGCGCGACTTGCTGGCCGCTCACCGCGATGCTGGCGCCCATGTACTCGCCGCTGCCGGTGTTGGTGACACACAGGGGCGCGTCGAGGATCGACACGTTGCCGGCCTGCGCGGAAAAGCGACAGGCGCGGCTGGTGAAGTAAGCCGTCACCCAGGCCTCGTCGGTGCCCGAGGCGCCCGGCGCGAAGGCCAGGCCGAAGCCGGTGGCGGAGCTAGCCTCGCCGTCGATCACGAGGTCGGCGCCGCTGAGCGGGCCGCCGTCGTTCGTGCCGGTGTCGCCGGTGTCGGCGGTGTCGCCGGTGTCGGCGCTGTCGAGGTACTCGGGGTCTTTCCCGGTGTCGTCACCGTCGCAGGCGAGGAGGAGGAGGAGCATGGGTGGCCATGATAGCTCCCTGGCCGCCGTGCGCCCCGTCCACCTCCAGGCCTATGCCGCCCTGCTCCCCGCCGAGCCCGGGGGCGAGGTGCCCGGCTTCGACCCGGTGGCGGCCGGCATCCCCCGGAAGTCGCTCAAGACCATGACCCGGGCGGTGCAGCTTGGCGTGGCCTGCGTGCGACAGGCGCTCGCGGGCTACCCCGAGTGGGCGTCGATCCCGCCCGAGCGCCGCGGCCTGTTCGTCGGCGCCTCGCCGCAGCAGGGCGAGGCGAGCGATCTCGCGCCCGCGTTCGAGGCGGCCGGTCCCGTGCCGGACCTGTTGGCCTTCGCCGAGCGGGGGGTGCCGCTGGTGCCGCCGCTCTGGCTGGTGAAGGGGCTCTCCAACAACGTGCTCGGCTACGCCAGCGCCAACCACGACCTGCGCGGCGACAACGGCAACTGGTGCGACGGGCGCCTCGGTGGCGCGGTGGCGGTGGCGGCGGCGATCCACGCCGTGGCCGAGGGCCGCTGCGACCTCGCCATCGGCGGCGGGGCCGACGCGCTGCGAGGCGCCGAGCCGATCTTCGGGCGGCCCTGTGGCGAGGGGGCCGTGTTCTTCGTGTTCACCGCCCGTCCCGGGCCCGGGCTCGCCACCGCGGGCGTCCCCACGG
>VGRQ01000425.1 GCA_016875315.1 Deltaproteobacteria bacterium
GCCAGGCCGTCACGGCGGACTGGCGGCCGTGATGTCCGCCTGGAGCCTGGCGGGAGGACGACAGCGGGCTTGCGCGAGTCCCTGGCGCGCGTATACTTGCACGTATACGTGGAGCCGTGATGTCACAGGTCACCATCTACATGGACGACGAGACCGAGGCGAAGGCGAAGGCGGCCGCACAGGAGGCCGGCGTCTCTTTGAGCCGGTGGATCGCGGGCGTGCTCAAGTCCCGCGTCGCGACGACGTGGCCGGCCGACGTCGCTGGGCTGGCAGGTAGCTGGCGATCGGGCGGCGACGGATCCGACTTCGGGCAGGCCGAGGGAACCGACCTGCCTCGCGAGCAGTTGTGAGGTACGCGCTCGACACGAACACCGTCGCGTACTTCTTCAAGGGGATGGGGGGCGTCGCAGGCCGACTGCTCGCCGTCCCCCCTTCGGAGATCGTGGTTTCCACGGTGGTCGCATTCGAGCTCGCGGTCGGGGTCGCGAAGTCACCCGATGCCAGCCGGCGACGCGAGCAGGTGGCCCGCTTCCTCTCGACGGTCACCTTGATCCCGCTCGGGCGGGAAGAGGCGGAGGTGGCCGCGGGAGTGCGCGCCGACCTGGAGCGGCGCGGGCTCTCCATCGGTCCCCTCGACGTCCTCATCGCCGGGACGGCGCTCGCCCGGGGGGCCGTGCTCGTGACTCGGAACACCCGCGAGTTCTCACGGGTCGCCGGGCTCCAGGTTGAAAGCTGGTACTCCGAGGCGGAGTGAGGCTGCGGCGCCGCGGGGGAGCGGGCGAGTTCAAGCGCCGTGGAGCCCGAACGCATAGAAGGCCCGCAGAAGTTGCTCACTTCGACGGGCCTTCGCATCGATGGTCGGGGTGGCCGAATGCGTATCGAACTTTCTTCCTGAACCCGCGGGGATGGGGGTCGGAGCAGATGCTGGTGTTCGAAGGTCAGTTCCTGCCGAAGACCCAGGCGGGAGGCCGCGTCCAGCCGTCCGCGTAGCCGGTCGCCTACCGCTTGCCTACCGCTTGCCGCCCCCGGCCGGGTTGTTGCCCCGCTTGCCGCCCGAGGGGTTGCCGGTCGTGCTCGGGCGGCCGCCCGCGCCGAGCACGCCGCCGGGGGTGCCCCCGCCACCGCCACCCCTCGAGCCGCCACCACCACGACCGCCCATTCCGCCGCCGCCTTTGCTCATGGATGCCCCGATTTGACCGTAGTCCTGGTGGTCTGTGGAGCACGGGGCGTAGAGGGCGGCGCGCGTAGGTGGCTTCATCCACGATCTACGTGCGGATGTATCCACTCGCCCACAGCATCCCCCACGGCGCCCCGCCCCGTGTGACAACACCACCGCCTACGCCGCGACGCCGCCTACGAGATCTGGGAGCGGGTGCAGAAATCGGGCCGAGTTCAGCGGACTATCGCCGTCGCCGTCGCGCCCGCGTCCGGTGAGCTCTTCGGCAAGCGCTTCTACCTGTCTATCTAATTCCACTTAGCAAAGAAGTCTCGCCAGCCCGCAGTAAGTTCGGGCAGATTCAGTGTAGTTACAGCGGCATTTTCGAGCAGTCGCAGGTGCTTGCTTGGATCCGTGCTTAGAACAGTCAGAAATACCGATTCGCGCACTTGCCTTTCGCGGCGCAGAGTCCTGAGTGCTTCGACGAGCAGGTCAAAGGCGGCGTTGACGTGCTGGCGGAGGTCTGAGTTCACTTCGTTCCGGCGACGCAACTCGCAGTCGATGAGATCGAACCTCTGAGGCGCGAGTTCGTGTGGCCACTCTGTCGGACTGTACAGAAGGAACGGGTTGGAACTCAGTTCAAGATCAGTTCGGTCAACCGCGAGGACAGTCAGCGTTGAGAGGCCGTCATCGGTGCACAATGCCAGCCCCCCCGTTCGCCGGCGGCGAGCTCGTGGTCGGAGATGAGGCCGGGCGCCCGACGTTGACGGTCGATTACGCAGGCGCCAGCTACGTGTTCCGGCGCAGCGCGAGCTGAACGAGGCCGGGCTCGCCGTGTGTACGATCCCCGTGCGGGTCCTCGGGGAGTACGCTCGCGAGCTCGGGGGAAGACTGGCGGGCGAGGAGCGCGTCGAGGAGGTGCTGGTCACGAACCAGCGGCTGAGCGAGGCCCGATCAGGCCAGGTAGGCGCCGCAGGCCTGGCCGCAGGACAGACAGGCCTCGAGGCAGGCCTTGCACTCCAGGTGCATGCCGTGCGCGAAGTGCGGCTCGTGCGCTTTGCAGGCCGCGGCGCAGGCGTCGCAGGCGTCCTTGCAGACCGCCACGGTGGCCTTGGCCAGGCTGGCGTCGCGGCTGAGCAGCGCCCGAGCCGCGCGCACCAGGGTGAGCATCTGGGCGACCGAGCTGGCGCACTCCTTCATCTCGGTATTGCCAGCCGACAGCTCGCGCGCGCAGTGGGCCTCGCAGGCCATGGCGGCCGTCTCGCAGCTGGCAAGGCTGGCGAGGAGCGCCTGCCGGGGGTCTGCCGGGGCGGACGGCTGCGCGGGCGGTGGCGCCTCCGTCGTCTTGGGTGCCTTGGCGAGGGCGCCACCGGCGACGAGGAGGGAAGGGGCGAGGAAGAGAAGGTTGCGGCGGTTCATCGGGCCTCCGAGGCCGGTTGGTTATCCGCGGCGGCGGAGCTCGGCTACGAAATTCAGCATCGCCGATGGCAGATTCTCCATCAGAAGCTGTCGGAGGTAGGCCAGACCGACACCCTCCATCCCTGACGCTGGCTCGCGATCGGCCGCCCCGTCGACCCTCCGATGCGGCTCACGTAGGCCTGACACATCAGCCCCGTCAGATCACGAGCCCGCTGGAGGACCGGCTGGGCGATCTTTGGGGGGAGGTCGCGCTCATCCCGACCAGCTTCGCTCTCGAGAGCGGGGTAGTGGCGTTCTCGGGATTCGTCGCAATCGGCAGCGCCGGCGGCCCCAGTCCACCGCCATCGTCCTCAGCGACGGAAACTTCCGGCCACCCGTCGCCAGAACGATCCGCCCTGCGGTCGGGGCGGCGGGCGGCCAAGCGCGCGGTCGAGCGCAGCTCCGTCCAGCCTCGAATCGTCGCGAAACACTCGGTCGAGCTTTGCGAGCGGGGCTAGGAGCGCGAGGTCGGCGTCAGCTACGGGAGTGTTCCACAGCCTCAAGACCCGCAGCGAGGGACTCCGGGCGAGGGCCCGCAGCGACTCTTGGTCGAGCTGCGCGTCGCTGATGCTGAGGTAGTCGAGGGTTTGTACCTCCGCGACCACACTCAGGCTCCGGACGGAGGTGGCTGCGCCGGACAGAGAGAGGCTCTCGAGGGGGGCGCGCGCCACTGCGGCGACTCCCGCATCCGTCAGCTCCGTTCTCTGCACCTCCAACCTGGTCAGGCGGGGGAGGCCCTGCAGGAAGGGCACGATGCCATCGTCCACGCGGAGTCCCCACAACGAGAGGCTCGTCAGCGCGGGGAGGGTGCCGAGTGCGGCGACTCCGGCCGTGGTCACCTGGGTGCCGCGCAGCTCCAGCCGCTGGAGGTGGGAAGACCCGGCAAGGTGGGCTAGCCCGGCGTCGGACACGTCCGTGTCCGTCAGGTCGAGTGACCGGGTCTCCTCGCGAGCCCCGATGTGGCGAAGGTGAGCGTCCCACCGGTGCTTCATCGTGCGGAACCCGTCCACGCCAGGGCGCGTGGTGGCGTCGTGCCGCAATCCGACGAGCGCCTCGGCGGCCCGAGCGAGCGAGTCGGTCCCCGGGTTCTCCAGGACCGCCGCCACATTGTCTGGTACCGCTCCACTCCGCTGAGGCGACCGACCCTCCGTGTGGACGACCTGCCATGCCAACGCGCCGTCGCGCCACTCCCCGAGCACCTGCACGCCGACGGCCTCGTGGACCAGCATCTGCAGGACCGGACCGACCCGGCGAGACAGGTCGGCGATGTCCTCCGGGCGCATCAGGCGCGTGAGCGTGCCATCGACCACAGCGCCGAAGCCGGTACCCAACGTGATCGCGGAAAAAGCGGCCGGTGCTGGGACATCGTCCGTCGTCAACGTCGGGTCGAGGTCCAGGGCATCACAGAGGTCGTGGAGACGCTCGGCGCGAACAGCCGCCCAGGCCAGCTTGAAGCCCATCGCCGCTCCTCCTGTGCGGCCGACGCATGGACCGCGTCGCCGCAACGGGCAGCATTAGTCCTGGGGGGCGGCCCCCGCAAGCGGCCGCAGCCCAGCGCGATGATCCGACCGCCCCGCCGATGGCGCGCCCTCGGGCGTAGAGACCCGTCTCGGGGGATGGGATCTGGACCGCGCAACGAAACCCGGATGCGAACCGCAAATTGTAGATTGAACCTTGCCCGCGCCAGCCGGGCCCCGAACACCAATGCGCCGTCGAACCCCAAAAAAACCAGGGAGGCCCGTAGAAGTTCGTTACTTCGACGGGCCTTCACAGTGATGGTCGGGGTGACAGGATTTGAACCTGCGACCACCTGAACCCCATTCAGGTGCGCTACCAGGCTGCGCTACACCCCGGACGGCGCCCATCTATCCCCGCGAGGCGGATCGTCAAGCTGCGGCCTAGCCCATCTCGGCGGCCAGCACGCGGATCTCGTCGCGGAGCTTGCGCACGCGGCGCAGGGCGTCTCGCAGCGCGTCCATCTCCACGCCCACCGACGGCCGTGGCGGCACCTCGCCCAGCGCCTCGGCCAGCGCCTTCCGGGCCCCCGCGATGGTGTAGCCCTCCTCGTGCAGGAGCTGGCGCACCCGGAGGAATCGCTGCACCTCCTGGCGCCGGTACAGCCGCTGCCCCGCGCTCGAACGCTGCGGGCGGATCTTGAACTCCGTCTCCCAG
>VGRQ01000426.1 GCA_016875315.1 Deltaproteobacteria bacterium
GTCGGCGAAGCTGCCGTCCGCCAGCGGGGCGCCCACGGCCAGGTCGGCGTGCCCGTCGCCGGTGAGATCGGGCACCAGCGCCAGCGCCTCGCCGGCGCGGTCGCCCGGTTGGTCGCCGACGGCGCGCAAGCGCAGTTCGAGGCGTAGGCGTGCACAGAGATCTCGTCCTTCTGCCACGCCAGGACCTCGCCCGACTCGACGGCGTCGGGGCTTGCCGGTGCGCCAATGAGCAAGGTGTCGCCTGCGTCGCCGAACCACTCGGCCCAGTGTGCGCCGGCGAAACTCCCCTCGCCGGGAAGCCGGTAGAGGTGGAAGTCGGCGTCGGCGTCGGGGTCGAGCGTGGCGCCCGCGGGGGGATCGACGAGCACCGCGCCACCGTACTCCAGGGTGAACAGGGCGCGCCCCTCGTCGAGTTCGGCCACGGCCTGCAGCGTGGGCGTCCCGAGTAGCCAGAGGTCGGCCTCCTCTCCGAAGGGGCCGTCGCGGACGACGCCGCCCCGGTAGAGTGCCGCCCCCACGGTCTCGCCCGCGTCCGGCCCCTGGCTCACCCCCAGGTCGTCCACCCCGTCGCCATCCACGTCGCCCGGCACGCGGAGCGTCAGCGAGCCGCCGCTGAGGGACGGGGTCCATACCCAGTCGGCGTCGTCGGCGTGGTGGGACCCGCTGCCGGGCGATGCGAAGCCAAAGGCGCGACCGGTGCCAACCGCGTCGAGCAAGAGATCGTGGAGGCCGTCGCCGTCGATGTCGCGACCGGCGACGGGCGCGGTGCCGGAGTAGTCGCCGTCGCTGCCCTGGAAGCTAGCGAGCGCGATCTCGGCGGGGGACTGCACGCCACCGCCGAGGAGATCGTCTGTCGCGACCGCCCAGGTGTTCCCAGCCCCGTCGGCCGCGGCGCCGGAGTTCACGACGAGGAACTCGGCCGCCAGCCCGTCGAGCCCGGTGGTGCCGTGGGCGGTGAGGAAGGCGTAGGTGTCGGGGGCGAGGAGCTGGTCGGCCGTGGCGTCGAGCTGCACGTGACCGGAGAGCTGCGCGCCGGCCACGAGGAAGGCCGCCCCCTGGTAGGGGACGTCGGGGCTGGCGTAGGGCGCGGAGATGAAGATCTCGTCGAGGCCGTCGCCATCGACGTCCTTCACCGTTCCCAGTCGCGAGCCGAAGTAGCCGTAGCCCTCGGGTGGGTCGATGATCACCTCGGCGTCGGCCAGCGAGGCGACCACGGGGTCGTCGATGGCGCCGCCGCAGTCGTTGTCGGTGCCGAGATCGCTCCAGCCCTCGTCGGCACCAGGGTAGCGCTCGGCGTCGGCGTCGTCGCAGTCGCCATCGTCCTCGGTGAAGCCGTCGCTGTCGCAGTCGAAGTCGTCGTCGCCCGCGCAGTCGGCGTCGACGCCGTCGTAACAGGTGTCTGTTGCGTCCGGGTACACTGTGGCGTCGCCGTCGTCGCAATCGGTGCCGCCGGTGGCGGTGTCGATCCGCGCGCCGTCCTGGTCGCAGTCGAAGTCGTCGTCGCCCGCGCAGTCGCTGTCGAGGCCGTCGTAACAAGCGTCGCTGGCGCCGGGGTAGGCGTCGTCGTCGCTGTCGTCGCAGTCCTCGTCGTGAGAGAAACCATCGAGGTCGACGTCGTCGAGATCGGCGCCGGAGCAGTCCTGGTCGATGCCGTCGTAGGGAATCTCGGCCGCGCCGGGGTAGACCGACGCGTCGTGATCGTCGCAGTCGTTGCCGCCCTCGGCGGGGTTGAGGAAGCCGTCGACGTCGGCGTCGCTGAGCTCCCGCATGCGCTCCTCGTAGAGCGCGGTGTTGATCAGGCATCCCAGCAGCAGCAGCACGCGTCAACCCCCCTTCTGGTAGCTCACCAGCACTTCCATCCCCGGCCGCGGAATCGCTCGCCCCGAGAAGATCACCGCGTTGTCGCCGATGCTATAGCTCCAGCCGTCGGCCTCGCGCTCGGGGATGTAGGCGCCGTCGACGTTGACCTCGATCGTCTCGCTCGCGGCGATCTCGGTGAGGGGAAACACGGGGTTCCAGCCGCTGACTTGCAGGCCGATGGCCTCGAGCACCAGCGCGTAGTCGTCGGCGCAGATCGACTCGGTGAGACCGTCGAGCGCGGTCGCGACGGCAAGATAGCGGGAGCCGGCCCCGGCGGCCGAGGTGCCCGAGAGGCAGCCCGCGGGCTCGTCGCCCACGAGCGCGTGCGCGTAGACCGCCTCGCCGGGCGCGGACTGTCGCAAGGCATCCACGTAGCGTTCCGCGTCGCCCTCGCTGTGGTCGTCTTCATCGCTGACGAACACCACGTGGGCGTAGGCGTCGCCGCGGAGGAACCCGGGGTTCACGTCGCTGCGGACACCGAGCGCCGCCATCGCGAGGCCCTGCTCGTCGCGGTTGCCGCTGGTGCCCACGTTGACAATGCCGGTGAACGCCGCGATCACGTCGTCGGTGTCGGCGGTGAGCACGGGACCCACCAGCACGCCGCCGTTCTCGGGGTCGGTGGTGGTGACGCCGATCCGGTAGTCGGCGGTGGTGGTGCCGAGCAGCGCCACGAAGGCGCCGAAGTTCGCCCCGAGACGCTCTTGTTCCTCGACCATCGACGCGCTGTTGTCGACCACGAAGAGCACGTCGGCCGGGGGGTACTCGTCCTGCACGAAGTGGTCTTCCACGGTGAGGTTCTTCACCTCGTAGTCGGAGCAGGCGAGCAGCAGCAGCACGGGGGCAGGCTAGCACGCGAGGCCCGGGGCGTCAGGATAGGCGGGCGGCGTGGAACCGGCGAGCGACAATCCACTTTCCCCCGAGACCCTCGTCGCCGTGGCGGCCATCGATCCGCTGCTCGGCAGCGCCGACAGCGTGGTTCGCCGCGTGGCAGTCGGCGCGCTGGCCTCGCTTCGCGTCGTCACCATGCGATTCGTCGAGCGCCTCGGCGACCCCGACGACGTCGTGGTTCGCGCCACGGCGATGAGCCTCGAGTGCCAGGCGCACGCGCTGCCGTTCCTGGAAGCGCACCTGCAAGCCGGGGATCGCGGACGCGTGGGGGCGTTCGCCATCATGATCGACCTCCGGCGGCGTCACGGCGGGCTCGAACCCGCTCGCGCCCTGCTCGCGAGCTTGCTCGACGACCGCGACCCCTCGGTTGCCGAGGCGGCGGCCCACGCCCTCGCCGAGCTGTGCGACGCGCGGGCGCTGCTCCCCCTCGCGCGGCTGGCCTCGGGTAGCGAGCAAGCCGGGCCGATCGTCGCCCACATCCTGGAGATCGTGGGGCGGACCGACGTCGAGATCCCGCGCGAGACTCTCGAGGTCCTTGCGCGCCTGGAGTGCCGCCCGCAAGTCGCAATCGAGGAGGAAGATCGCGGCGGGCACTTCCCGCACCTGACTTTCCTGCCCGCGCCGGCGATCGACCTCGGTCCCCTGCGCGAAGGGGTAGCGCGGCGGCTCGTGGGTAGCTGAGCGTCCGGTCAGAGGTACGGCGCGAGGCGACGCTTCATCACCGCGACGGCCTCGGGGTTCTCGTCGATGAGCACGGCGCTGCGACCGTGGCGTGCCGCGGCCTCGCCGGTGGTGCCGCTGCCGGCGAAGAAGTCGATCACGCGGTCGCCGGGGTTGCTGTGCACGGTGACGATGCGCTCCAGGACCGTGAGCGGTTTCTGCGTGGGGTAGCCGGTTTTCTCCCTGCCGGTGGGGCTCACGATGGTGTTCCACCAGCAGTCGGTGGGCGTCTTGCCCCGGGCGGCCTTCTCCGCGCCCACGAGCGCGGGCGCCATGTAGGGGATGCGGTCGATGGCGTCGTAGTTGAAGGTGTAGTTGCCGGGATTGACGGCGTACCACAGGATGTTGTCGTGTTTCGCCGACCATCTTGACCGGGAGCGGCCACCGTAGTCGTAGGCCCAGATGATCTCGTTGATGAAGGCGTGTCGCCCAAACACCTGGTCGCACAGCACTTTCGCGTAGTGAACCTCCCGGTAGTCGAGGTGGAGGAGGAAGCTGCCGTCGTCACGCAGGAGTCGACGGGCCTCGACCACCCGCGGCTCGAGGAAGGCAAGGTAATCGTCGAAAGTGTCGGCGTAGCGGGCCGAGGGGATGGCGCTCGCGCGGTAGCGGTGACCGCCGAAACCCGAGCGAGAGCCGGAAGCGTCGCGGGTGACCGCCATGCGATCTCGCGACTGCGCGCGCCCGGTGTTGAAGGGCGGGTCGATGTAGACGAGGTTGAAGCTCGCCGCGGGGAGGGTGGGCAGGATCGCGGCGTTGTCGCCCTGGAGGATGGTGACCGGCACGCGGCCGCCTAGCACGGTGCCCGATGCCACCCCGGAGATCGTCGAGCGCGCCATCAGCGAGTCGAACCGGATCGCGAAGGAGCTGCTGGAGCCCGCCCGCGCGCGGCTCAACACGCTCCGGGCCGAGTTCGCCTCCAACAAGGAGGAGCGCAACCGCCTGCTCGACGCGCTTCTCAAGCTGGGGGCCGCCGGCTCAACGACCGCCGCCGAGCGGATGCGCGCGATGGAGGAGCGGGCGCGGGCGCTCGAAGCGGCCATCGCCGAGGAGGAGGGGAGGCTCGGCGTCGACGAGGCCCGCTCGCTCTCGATGACGGCCATCCACCAGGTGCACCGCGACTTCGACCAGCTCTATCCCTACTTCACGCCGGGGGAGCGCCGCGAACTGCTCCACGAGATCATCGACGAGGTCGGTGTCTACCCGGACCGGGTGGAGGTCGCGCTCTACGACGGCACGCCCGCGGACGCCGCGCTGGCGCAGGCGGCGCGGAAGGTCCGCGGCCCCGGGGGCTCCGGCAAGCCGGGCGC
>VGRQ01000427.1 GCA_016875315.1 Deltaproteobacteria bacterium
GAGGAGGCGGTGCTAGCGGGGCACCACGGTGGCGTGGCGGCGCTGGCGGCGGAAGGCGTCGGGGGGGCCGCGCGCTTCGCGGCGCGCCGGTAGCTACCGGCGACGGCGCCCGAGCGCCAGGACCGACGCGGCCATCCCGAGCGCGGGGAGGGCCTTTCCCCCGGCGTTGCAGGCGCAGGCGGGGCCACCGATGGACACGTCGCCGTCGGTGTCGCCGTCGCCTCCGTCAACGCGCCCGTCGCCGGTGTCGTCGCCGCCGGTATCGACGGGGTCGACATCGCCTTCCTCGAGGCTGGCGGTGAAGGCATAGGCATACTCGGTGTCGTTGTCGGTGTACTTCAGCGGCGAGATGATGATCCACGCGTCGTGATCGCCGAAGTCTTCGAGGCGCACCTCGCCGGCGTCCTCCACCACGGCGTACTGGTGCCTCAAGACGGCGTCATCGGCCTCGACGATCTGCACTGCGAAGTCGACCCGCTCCTCGGTGGTGAAGTTCACGACCAGGTCGCCGCCGCCGGCGTCGGCCGCCACCTTGTAGTAGTTTTGCCCGTAGCCCTGCGGGGCGTCGCGACCCGACTCCGCCGAGTGGGGCAGGGAGCGGATGGTATCCACGAGCTCGATGTCGGAGAAGAACCGCTGCTGCTCGTAGTCCATCACGGTGTTGCGCGCGGTGAAGTCGAGGTAGCTCTCGTCCCAGTCGAGGCCGAGATCGTCCACCATGTCGTTGCCGCCGTAGGTGTATGTGCCGGACTTCTGGGAAGCGTTCTTCCACGTCTGCTGCACCGCGTCGTGACCGCCATGGTAATTGTCGATGTAGAAGGCCCAGATTGCCATCCCGTACATGTGGTAGAAGATGTCGTAGTCCTGCTGGCTGTACGCGGCGAAGGCGATCTCCGGGTGATCGGTGTAGCCGGTGACGTAGGCCGACCAGTAATTGACGTTGGGATAGACGTAGTCCTCGATGTACGTGGCGGTGGCCTCCCACCACCAGAACTCGGGCGAGTAGCCGTAGGAATACTGGATGGCGTGGTTGAACTCGTGGGCGGCCATGGTGTCGCCCCAGTAGGGATCGCGCCAGGAGTCCTCGCCGGTCACGATGTAGGGCATGTACACGCTGCCGCAGCGCTCCACGGTGGTGTAGGCGCCGCCGGTGTTCTGGTTCTGGACGTAGGCGAGCATGAGGTACTGGTCGGTGCCATCGGGCTCGTTCCAGCCGAGGTCGTTCACCTCCTTCTCCCAGCTGTACTCGAGCGCGGTGAGGAAGGCGTCGGCGTCGTCGGCATCGACACCGTCCTCGTACTCGACGGCGAAGTGGTCGCCCACGAGGCGGTTGTCGGCCTGCTGGCCCCAGCAGGTGTCGCTGGCGGGCGGGGGGGCGCCCGCGGCGCGGTTGACGGGCAGCGGGTCGAACAAGTCGGCCTTGAAAGGGGCGAGCACGGCGGTGGCGCGTGCGCGGTCGGCAGCCGGGAGGTGCGCCCAGTGCTCCTCGAGGGCGAGCACCAGCGGCGTGGCGCAGCGAAGCTCGCCGACACGATCGACGAGCGCCATGAGGCCCGCGTGCTGCTGGAGGTCGGCCGCGTCGAGCGGGGCGGCGTGAGCGAGAGTTGCGAGCAGGTACATGGGCCGTCCGGGGCGCGCGGCAAGATCGCATCCTTGCTGCCCGGGCGCCAGTCAAGAAATCACCGACTGCGCCATCGGAGGACGGCGGGTTAGTTCCCTGCGCGTCGTGTTCATCGCATTCGAGGGCCTGGACGGTTCCGGCGGGACCACGCAGATCGGCCTCTTCGCCGATGCCCTGCGCGCCGCCGGGCGCGAGGTGGTGGTCACGCGGGAGCCCTCCGATGGTCCCGTGGGCAAGCTGATCCGCGCCGAGCTCGCGAGCGGCGTGGTGGGCGACGCCGTCTTCGGGCATCTCTTCGCCGCCGATCGCCGGGACCACCTCGACCGGGTGGTGTTGCCCGCCGTGGCGCGGGGCGCGGTGGTGCTCACCGACCGCTACTTCCTCTCGTCGCTGGCCTACCAGTCGCTCTCGCTGGGGCTCGACCGCGTGTGGGCGCTCAACGCCGAGTTTCCCCCCGCCGACGCCGTGGTGATGCTCGACCTCCCCGTGGATACCTGCCTCGCCCGCGTGGAGGCACGGGCGGGCGTGCGCGACCGCTTCGAGACGATCGAGCAGCTCCGCCGGGTGGCCGATGGCTACGAGGCGGCGATCACCCGCTGCCGCCGGCGCGGCGATCGCATCGTCCGCATCGACGCGACCGGCACGCCGGGCGAGGTACACGCGAGGGTACGAGAGCTGGTTTGGCCCGGGTAGTCGACCTCGGGCGCCTTGCCTACGCCGAGGCATGGACTATCCAGTCGCGACAGCTCGCACTCAGGATCGCCGACGAGGTCGAGGACACCGCGTTCCTGGTGGAGCACGAGCCGGTCTTCACCGTGGGACGCAAGATCGGCGCGATGGCGCACGTGCTCGCCCCCGGCGACGTGCCGGTGGTGGAGGTGGAGCGCGGGGGCGACGTGACCTTTCACGGCCCCGGGCAGCTGGTCGTCTACCCTGTCTTTGCCCTGCACGGTCGCGACCGAGACCTGCATGCCTGGCTGCGTCGCCTCGAGTCGCTCTGCTTCGAGGTCCTGGCTGATTTCGGCCTGCACGGCGAGCGCGACCCCCGCGGCACCGGCGCCTGGGTGCGCGGCCGCAAGATCGCCAGCATCGGCATCGCCTGCCGTCGCTGGGTGACCTGGCACGGCCTCGCCCTCAACGTCTCCACCGATCTCACGTACCTGTCTCGCGTCCAGCCCTGTGGGCTCGACCCCGCCGTGTACACCTCCATGGAGCGCGAGCTCGGTTCGGCCGATTTCTCAGCTGTCAAGAATGCTTTCTCGGTGCGGCTCGGCGACTGGTGATCGAGAAAGGTGCCGATCGAGAAAGGTGCCGGAGGTTAAGGGTTAAGACTTGGCGCTTGACGCGGCAAGGGGCGGCGCGCGAGGCAGGGAGTTAGCGGCGGCGCGCCATGATCGACCCGAATCTGGTTGCCCAGAACCCCGATGCCGTCCGAGAGAGCCTGCGCCGCCGCAACGCGAGCGACGAGCTGCTCGGCATGGTGGACCGCCTGGTGGAGTTGATCGCGAGGCGCCGCGCGGCTCAGACCGAGCGCGACGAGAACTTGTCGCGTCGAAACAAACTCTCTCCGCAAATTGGTGCCTTGCTCAAGCAAGGGCGCGGCGCCGAGGCCGACGCTCTCAAGGGCGACGTCAGGGCGGCGAGCGACCGGGCCGCCGCGCTCGACGCTGAGATCGCGTCACTCCAGGAGGAAGAACAACGCCTCTTGCTCTGGTTGCCCAACCAGGTGCACCCCGACACCCCGGGCGGCGCCGACGAGCACGGCAACGTCGTGGTTCGCCGCTGGGGTAGCCCTCGCGCCGGGGGGCGCCCCCACGACGAGGTCGCCTCCGCGCTGGGCATGTACGACCCCGAGCGCGCGGCGAAGCTCTCCGGCAGCCGCTTCTACGTGCTCACCGACGCGCTGGCGCGGATGGAGCGCGCGCTCGTGGCCTTCTTCGCCGACATGGCCGAGGCCCACGGCTACCGCGAGGTGCTCGTGCCCTACATGGTGACGGCGGAGAGCATGGCCGGCACGGGCCAGCTACCCAAGTTCGAGGAAGATCTATTCAAGTTGACGGCGGAGCTCTCCGGCCAGGCCGGCTACCTCATTCCGACCGCGGAGGTGCCGGTGACGAACCTGCACCGCGACGAGATCCTCGACGAGGCTCAGCTTCCGATCCGGTACTTCGCCTTTACCCCCTGCTTTCGCAGCGAGGCAGGCTCTGCCGGTCGCGACACGCGCGGCATCATCCGGGTACACCAGTTCCACAAGGTGGAGCTCGTGTGGTTCACCCGCCCCGAGGACGGCGTGGCCGCCCTCGACACGCTCACGCGGCACGCCGAGACCGTGCTCGAACGCCTAGAGTTGCCCTATCAGACCGTCGCCCGATGCGCGGGCGACGTGGGCAACGGCGGCGCGAAGGGCTTCGATCTCGAGGTTTGGCTACCCGGCCAGTCGGCTTACCGCGAGATCTCCAGCTGCACGCTCTTCACCGACTTCCAGTCGCGACGCTTGAAAACCCGCTTCAAGCGCGAGGGAGAGAAGAAGACGACCCTGGTACACACGCTGAACGGCTCCGGTCTCGCCGCGGGCCGCACCCTGGTGGCCATCCTGGAGAACTACGTGCAGGACGACGGGAGCGTGGTGGTGCCCGTTGCCTTGCGCCCGTACATGGGAGGTCTCGAGCGCGTGGTGCCACGGGCCTGAGCGCCGACGGCAGGCACCCCTCCCTTGACGCATCCCGACCCGGCGTATAGATGGCTCGTCACCCGTCTCGGAGGTGTGGCCGAGTGGTTGAAGGCAGCGGTCTTGAAAACCGCCGCCCTCGAAAGGGGGCCGTGGGTTCGAATCCCACCACCTCCTCCACAACTCTGACTCCTTCGGAGACGTGACCGAGTGGCCGAAGGTGCTCGCTTGCTAAGCGAGTGTACGCCAAAAGCGTACCGAGGGTTCAAATCCCTCCGTCTCCGCCACCTAAAAAACGCGCATTCCTCGCACCCATAGCTCAACTGGATAGAGCATCTGACTACGGATCAGAAGGTTGGAGGTTCGAATCCTTCTGGGTGCGCCATAAACAAACCAACGCCCGCCCGGCATAATCGCCCGGCGGGCGTTGTGTTTCTCGCGACGCGAGTTTGCGGTGGGTCGTACCTGGGTCGTACTGGGGGCGAA
>VGRQ01000428.1 GCA_016875315.1 Deltaproteobacteria bacterium
CGCCACGCCGGGGGCGGCGGCGTGGCGGCAGGAAGCTTGCTTTCCATGCCCAGGATGCGCTTGATCCCGGACTTCAGCGCGCTGCGGATCATCGAGACCTCGAGTCGAGAGGCCCGGAGCATAATCACGGTCCCGCCAACGTCTCGTAGTCCGCCACGCCGTCTTCACGATACAAGGCGCGGTCCCCGAGACGCCGATGTCCCTGCCGCATATCCGCATCGTCGCCGCCGAGATCGAGCGCGAGGGCGCGTTCCTCGTCACCCAGCGCCGCCCCGAGGCCGAGCTGCCGCTACTGTGGGAGTTCCCCGGCGGCCGCGTGCGCGACGGCGAGAGCGACGGCGAGGCCCTTCGCCGCAGCCTGCGCGACCGCCTCGGCTGCGAGGCGCAGGTGGGCCACCGCGTGCTCCACGTGTCGCACGCCTACGCCGAGTACACCCTCGACATGGTGGTGTACCGCTGCGGGCTGGCGGGCGAGCCACGTTGCCTGCGCGTACACGACGTGCGCTGGGTGCGCCCCGAGGAGTTTGGCGACTACCGCTTCCCCGGGGCCGACCAGCAGACGATCGACAAGCTCCTCAGGGACTAGTTTCCGTCACCGAGGATCCTGGGCAGCCGCGATCCTGTCTCGTTGGTGATGTCGCGGGCGTCGCCGGGCACGTAGCTGAGGAGCCCCGCTGCACGTGCCCGGTCGATGTCGAGCACGGTGACCATCGTGGCGTCGCCGGCCTGCTCCGTCACCCAGAGGATGTGCTCCCCTCGCCAGTAGAGCCCCTTGACCTCGGTGTCCCAGCGGGGGACGCCGAACATCGCCTTGAGGCTCTCCTTCACCGCGAAGGCGGCGCTGTCGCTGCTCACCTGCAGGCGCACCGCGTAGAGCCCCTGGGTGGCGTCGAAGCTCCAGGCGGGGCCACCCTTGGCGCCGGCGAGGATGGCGTCGGCGTCGAAGCCGCGGGTGTAGGTGGTCGAGTTGCGATGCTGCATCGACAGGCGACGCTCGTCGAGGGCGTCGTAGGTCTCGCCGAATTCCACCGGGCCGAAGCCGGTGGTGCGGTCGATCAGGCTCGGCACCGTCTCCGGGGCCGACACCAGGGTGAAGCTCCAGTCGCCCTCGGGGTTCCGCGGCGCCTCGTGGAGGAGCACCGGGCGCTGCTGCTTGTGCAGCAAGGACACGAGGCAACCCGAGAGCGCGGGGTCGCCGCCGCTGGCCGCCTTGACGGAGCCCGTGCCGTCGCGCGCGTACCGGATGTGGGCGGTCGCCTTGGCCCCGGCTGCCGCGCCGGCATCGGCCGCGCAGCGGGCGATCGCCCCCGACTCCCGGCGGAGCAGCGCGTCGACCGCTTTCAAGTCGTCACGGTGGTCGGCGAGGTTGTCGATGGCGCGCTCGTAGGCCTCGTAGGCGCCGTCGCTCATGCCGGTGGGCGCCTCGGGATCCTCCTCCACCTCCACCTCCGCCTCCATGCGGGTGATCTCGAGCGGGGCGCCCTCGGCGTGGATGGTGATCCGCTCGGGATCGCGGAGTCGCTCGGCCAGGGCCGGGAGAACGAGGAAGAGCATGTCAGTAGGTGCGGAAGACGTGGTCCCACAGCGTTGAACTCACGCCGTACTTCCGGCCTTCCTTGTTGTGATGGTGGTTCATGTGGTGCGCGCGCAGGCGCTTGAACCAGGCGCTCGTCGGCTTGCCGTGATGCACGTAGTAGTGCGTCATGTCGTAGGCCACGTAGCCGAGCACGTGCCCGGCGAAGAAGGGGAAGACCCAGCTCCCGAGCACGAGATACCACAGCCCGAAGAAGAGCGCGCCGAGGCCGAGGGAGGCGGCCGGCGGCATCACCAGCCGCAGGTGATCGTCCACGTAGTCGTGGTGTACGCCGTGGAGGAAGAAGTGGAAGCGCGGGCCCCAGCTCGCCCGGGGCACCCAGTGGAACAGCGTCCGGTGCAGCCAGTACTCGGCGAAGGTCCACGTGAACAGGCCCGCCGCCGCGAGGCCCAGGCTGGGGAGCAAGGGCTGGTGGAGCCCGGCCAGGCCCCACCACGCCAGCGCCGCGATGATCGGCACGTAGACGACCGGCACCAGGTACCACGGCACCCGGCTGAAGCCGTCGACGAACTTGTTCTCGAACATCGGGGGCGAGCGGTCGGTGGCGGGGAAGAACATGGGGGGCGCCTATCCGGCGAAAGCTCGATGTCAACTAGTTAGGTTTGAGGTTGGAAGTCCAGCTCAGCGGCGTCGCCGGGCGGCCAGGCCCGTCCCGGCCAGGGCGAGCGCCCACCCGGGGAGGCCGCGGGTGCCGCATCCGCAGCCCGTTCCCGCGTCGCTCAGGTTGGCGCCGTCGGCCTCGTCGTCATCGCCGCCGCTGGTGCCGGGCGGGTCGCCGTCGTCGCTCCCGCTGTCCCCCTCCCATGGCGTGTCCTCCCCGGTGCAGAAGGAATCCACGCACTCGTAGTTGGCTTCCCAGTCGTCGGCGTAGGCCACCACCATCGGCTCGTACAGGCCGGAGCCGTACAAGACGAGGTCGCTGGTGGCTTGCTCGGGGGTGTAGCGCATGTGCACGCGCGTGAGGTGGTGGGCGTAGGGGTCGCCCTGGAAACCAAGCGCGGCCACGTCGTCCTCGGTGATGGTCGTGCTCGTGCAGGGGTTGCAGTCGTAGAAGCCGCCGGCAAACTCCATGGTCCACGCGCCGCCGCCGGCCGCCGTCCACGCGGCGGTGAACGTGTCCTCGTAGAAGGCGGTGAAGTCGTCGGTGCTGGCGTTGCCCCAGATGCAGCGATCGGGCACGGTGAACTGCGGGTAGTTGGCGATGGCCACCTGGCCGGCGTCGCTGCCACCCTCGATCTCGGTGAGCGCGTAGATGACCATGTCTTGTTCGCCCGGCGAGTTGAGGGTGGCAAGCCGGATGGGGATGGCGAAGATCTCGCTGTCGTAGGACACCTGCAGCGGCGACAGGGGCACGCCCGTGGCCACGGCGGCCTCCTCGGCCACCTTCGCGGCGAGGAAGTAGCTCCCGGCGTCGATGTACTCGGCCAGGCGCTCGTCGGCGCCGGCGGGCAGGTAGTAGCCGTTGCTGTCGAGCCAGGTGGCGAGGCTGCCCGACTCCTCCGCGGAGAGGATGACCACCTGGTACTCGCCCACCAGGTACTCGGCCTCCACGTCCACGCCGCCGCCATCGTCGCTCCCCGTGTCGGAGCTGTCGAGCTGCAGGCCCCCGCTCGAGCTGGGGCAACCGGCATCGTCAACGTGCCGAGGCGCGGTGTAGCCGTCGAGGCGCGCGAAGATCGCCGGGTCGAGCGTGGTGATCTCGTCTTCCGCGAGCACCTTGGGCACCGGGAGTACCAGCGCGAAGGACTGTGGGTCGCCCACGGGGTTGATCGACACCGAGAAGGTGGTGCGCTGGTCTTGCCGGACGATGGCCACCTGCGCCGTGTCGAAGGACAACGACGAGGGCGTGCCGGTGGCGATCGTGGGACAGGGGAAGGCGAGGGAAACGAAGAGCAGCATGGCGAGACCCCGTCGGGCCCCGATTCTACGCCCCGTTTGGAACGTTCGCCACCGCGATCCGCTCGCCGAGGCGCACCGGCTGGCCGCTCGTCACCGTCCATTCGACCGACCCGGCCGGGAACAAGAGGACCACCGTGCTGCCCATCTCGAAGCGACCGATCTCCTCGGCGCGGGCCAGGGGGTGATTCACGGTGCCCTCGCAACCCGGTTGCCCGGTGTTGGATACGACGTCGGCGAACACCACGCGGATACGACCCACCCCGAAGGCGCCCACCAGGCACTCTGCCACCTCGCCGAGCGGCGTGCGGAGAAAGGCGGTGAGCCGCTCGTTGCGACTGAACAAGAAGGGGATCTTGCGCGTGGCCGCGGGAAACACCGGCCAGAGCGCGCCGGGCACGTACTGGTAGTGACACACGGTGCCCGCCATCGGCGTGTGCACGCGATGGTAGTCGCGCGGTGACAGGTAGATCACCGCGTACTGGCCGCCCTCGTAGCCCGGCCGGCCCTGCACCAGCTCGCGCGCCGAGAAGTGCTGGGTGTCAGATTGAGGGATGCGGTCGTTTACGATGCTGCCCACGCTGTACACCTTGCCGTCGCAAGGCGACACGATGGCCTCGGGCGCGGCGTCGACCGGCCGGACGCCGGGCTTCAGGGGACGGGTGAAGAACTCGACCAGCGACGGGTAGTCGTCGATGGTGCCCACGCACTCGGAGAGATCCACCGCGTACTTCCAGCAGTACCAGCGAAGTAGCAGGCGCAACAACGGCCGAGGCAGCCGGGCCCGGGCGAGGCCGCCCATCCACCCGGAAACGGCGTGCTTGGGCACCAGGGAGAGGGCGGAGACGATCAGGGCGTCTTTCATCGGCCGCGCGCTATACTCAGCTGATGGCCGATCCCGCCACGACCCTGCCCACCTACGCCGACTACCTCGCGATGGAGAACGCCTCGCCCGAGAAGCACGAGTGGATCGCGGGGGAGATCCGCGCCATGGCGGGTGCCTCGGCGGCGCACGCGCGCCTGTGCGCCCAGATGACCACGATCCTCGGGCAACGCCTGCGCGGCAAACCCTGCCAGCCATACAGCTCCGACCTGCGCGTGCGGGCCGAAGTGGTCGACGTGAGCACCTACCCCGACATCTCGGTGGTGTGTGGCGAGCCCGAGCGCGCGAGCGACGACAAGTACGGGTTTGTGAACCCTACGCTCTTGGTCGAGGTGAGCTCGCCCTCCACCGAGAGCTACGACCGCGGCGAGAAGTTCGACTACTACCGCACTCTG
>VGRQ01000429.1 GCA_016875315.1 Deltaproteobacteria bacterium
ACGATGGTGCCGTAGGTGCTCGAGAGGATCGGCTCCAGCTCCGGGAAGGCGTACTCCACGAGCTTGCGACCGTGCTTGCGGTCGATGAAGTCGTCGACCATGCCGCTCGACAGGGGCCCGGGACGGTAGAGCGCCACCGCCGCGACGAGGTCTTCCAGCGAGGCCGGCCGCAGCTTGGTGAGCATGCCGCGGATGCCCTCGCCTTCAACCTGGAACACGCCGAAGGTGTCGCCGCGCTGCAACAGTCCCCAGGTGGCCGGGTCGTTCTCGTCGACCCGGGCGATGTCGACCTTCTGCCCGGTATTTCTCTCCACCATCTCCACGGCGTCACGCACCTGGTCGAGCGTCTTGAGGCCGAGGAAGTCGAACTTGATGAGGCCGATGCTCTCGGCTGACTTCATGTCGTACTGGACCACCGGCCCGCCCTCGGGACCGTCGCGGTAGAGCGGGGTGATCTGCACCAGCGGTCGATCGGCGATCACGACGCCGGCCGCGTGGACACCGGTCTGCCGCACGGCGCCCTCGATGGACTGCGCCAGGGCGATCACTCGCGACGTGCGCGGCTCCGTCGCCTGCAGGTGCCGCAGCTTGGCCTCCTGCTTGAGCGCGTCGTCGATGGAGATGTTGAGCACCTCGGGGACGAGCTTGGTGATCCGGTCGGAGTCGTTGAAGGACAGGTCGCACACCCGCGCCACGTCTTTCAGCGCTGCCTTCGCCTGCAGCTTGCCGTAGGTGATGATCTGGGCAACCAGCGGCGCGCCGTACTTGTCGCGCACGTGGGCGATCACCTCTTCGCGACGGTCCTGGGCGAAGTCGACGTCGATGTCGGGCATCGACACGCGCTCCGGGTTGAGGAATCGCTCGAAAAGCAAGGCAAATCGCATCGGATCGATGTCGGTGATGCGCATTGCCCACGCGACGATCGATCCGGCGGCGCTACCGCGCCCGGGACCCACGGGAATCTCCCGGTCCTTCGCCCAGTTGATGAACTCGGCCACGATGAGGAGGTAAGCCGCGAAGCCCATTTTCACGATCATCCCGAGCTCGCGCTCGCAGCGCTCGTGGTACTCGGCGTGTCGCGACGACGCGACATGCTTCAGCCGCAGCTCGAGCCCGGTCAGGGCAAACCACCGGAAATACCCCGCGAGTTCACCCCCGCCCGGCGGCTTCTCGGCGGGAACCGGAAATTCGCGGGACGGGGGGAAGGCGTCGAGGAAGAAGCGCCAGTTCGCCTCGGTGTCGCCGCCCGGGTCGGGGGGGACCGACGAGGGGAAGTAGTAGATGCCGCTGGGGTACTCGTAGCGGCAGGCTTCCGCCAACTCGACGGTGCGTTCGACGGCGTCGAGATCGCCGTCGAACAGCTCGCGGATCTCGTGCTCGCTCTTGAAGTACTGTTGGTCGGTGAGCACTCGCGGTCGACGTGGATCCTGCAAGGACGCGCCGACACCGATGCTGCCGAGGAGATCGAGCCGCACCGCGTCGGTCGGCTCGAGGTAGCGCACCTGGTTGGTCACGACGTTCTTGAAGCCGTGCTGTCGCGACAGTGCCCGCAGGTGAGCGTTGACCTGGGCCTGCCAGTCGAAGCCGTGGTCCATCAGCTCGCCGAACACGCGGTCGGGACCGAAGATATCGAGGAGGGCGCGCAGGCTCTCGTCGCGACCGTCGCGGCGGACGACGCCGGTCTCGCCGTTGCCCAGCAGGCAGAACAGGCCCTTCCCATGCGCGCGAAGCAGCGCCAGGTCGACCCGGGGACGGTGGTAGATGCCCTCGAAGATCGCGCGCGTGACCAGCTCGCAGAGGTTCCGGTAGCCCACCGCGTCCTCGACGAGCAGCACCAGGTTGAAGCACCCGGCGAGCCCACCCTCGCGCGCGCCGATGCCCCGGGGGTCGACCCACAGCTCGGATCCGAAGACCGGGTGGATCTTCTTGTCCTTGCAGGCCTTGTAGTGCTCCACCGCGCCGTAGAGGTTGCAGGTGTCGGTGAGCGCCAGCGCGGGCATCCCCTGCCGGGCCGCCGCCTCCACCAGCTTCTTCGGCGCCGCGACCCCGGCCAGCACCGAGAACTGCGAGTGGACATGGAGGTGCGCGAAAGGCATGGCGGGGAGCCGAGGGCGGAGCGGGAAGCTATCCGGTCGGTTCCCCTGTGAGGCATCGCTCAGGGCCTGTGTTTTTTCCCTCGGGACCCGGCGCGAAAACGCCCGCTTTGCGCGGCACGTGGCTTGCTAGGCCGCAGGCATGAGCGACTGGCCTTTCCGCACCATCATCGAGCCCTTCCGCATCAAGGCCGTGGAGGCCATCCCCATCCTGAGCCGGGCCGAGCGCCAGCGCGCCCTGGAAAGCGCGGGACACAACCTCTTCAAGCTCCCCGCCGAGGCCGTCACCATCGACCTGCTCACCGACTCGGGCACCGGCGCGATGAGCGCGCGGCAGTGGGCGGCGCTGATGATCGGCGACGAGTCCTACGCCGGGAGCCGCAGCTTCGCCCGCTTCGAGGAGAGCGTCCGGCGCCTGAGCGGCATGCCCCACATCTTCCCGGTGCACCAGGGCCGGGCCGCCGAGCGCATCGTGGCGAGGACGGTGCTCGGCCCCGGGCGCGAGGTGCTCAACAACACGCACTTCGACACCACCCGCGCCAACGTGGAGCAGTCCGGTGCCGTCGCGACCGACATCCCGGTGGCCTACGCGGGCGACCCCGGCAACCGCAGCGCCTTCAAGGGCGACATGGACCTCGTCGCCCTCGATGACGCCCTGGCAAATCGTCGTGACAAGATCGCGCTCGTCATGCTGACGCTCACCAACAACGCCGTGGGCGGGCAGCCGGTGTCGATGGCCAACATCGAGGCGGTGAGCCGGCGCTGCCGCGCCGCTGGCGTGCCCTTCTGGATCGACGCCGCCCGGTTCGCCGAGAACGCCTGGTTCATCCACGCGCGCGAGGCCGGCTGGGAAACGGCCTCCCTCCCCGACATCGCCCGGCGCATGTTCGATCTCGCCGACGGCTTCACGCTGTCGGCGAAGAAAGACGGCATCGCGCACATCGGGGGCATCCTCGGCACCCGCGATGCGGCCTGGGCGGAGAAGTTCAGGAACGAGCTGATCCTGGGCGAGGGCTTCCCCACCTACGGGGGCCTGGCCGGTCGCGACCTCGAGTGCATCGCCGTGGGGCTGGAGGAGGCGCTCGATCCCGAGTACCTGCGCTACCGCGCGCGCTCCGTGGCCTACCTCTGCGAAAAACTAGACAACATCGGCATTCCCGTGGTGCAGCCGCCCGGTGGGCACGCGGTGTTCATCGACGCGGCGCGCCTGTTGCCGCACGTCGCCGCCGACGCCTTCCCGGGACAGGCTGTCGCCGGCGCCCTGTACGAGGAGGGCGGGGTGCGCAGCGTGGAGATCGGCAGCTTCATGTTCCCCGGTTCCAGGTTGCAGCTGGTGCGCCTGGCCCTCCCCCGCCGGGTGTACACCCAGGCGCACGTGGACTACGTGGCCGAGGTCGCGGCCCGCGTGCGCGACCGCGCTCCCTCGCTTCGCGGCTACCGCATCGTGGAATCTCCGCCTTTTCTCAGGCACTTCAGCGCTACTCTCGCGCCGCTCTGAGACGACGACCATTTTTTGGTCGGTAGGCCACCACCCGCCCGCATAGGGGGCCGGGCGTGTCCCCTCGCCTTCGCCGCGCCCTCGTTGCCGTCGCCCTCGCCGGGCTGGCCTACGCGCGCGTGCTCGTCAACCCGGCGGCGCGGGTGGTGGGCATGCCCGAGGGCGAGCTGCGGCAGCACCTCTGGGTGGCCTGGATGGTGGGCGAGTCGCTGGCGCAGGGCGTGTCCCCCGTGCCCACGGCGCTCGCGGGCTTCCCAGCGGGGGTCAGCCTCGTGCCGCTCGACCCGCTCTGGTCGGGGCTGGTCGCGACCTTGGAGCCGCTCCTCGGCTTCTTGCGCGCCTTCAACGCGGTCACCGCCTTCGCGCTGGCTCTCGTTGCCTACGGCGCGCAGCGACTCGCCCGATCGCTCGGGGGCGGTGCTTCCGCCGAGCTCGCGGCCGCCGCGCTCGGGGTCACCGCGGCGCCGCTACTCGGCGCCTGGGCCGACACCCTCACCGAGTCGATGGGTGCCGGCTGGTGGCTGCTGCTCGCCGCCGAGCTGGTGCAGCGCGAGGCGGCTCGCCCGTGGCGCGTGGTCGCTTACTCGGCCGGGCTGCTCCTGAGCGGCCCATACCTGGCCCACGCGAGCGCGCCGATCTTCGTGGTGCTGGCCTCGCGGGGCTGGATCCTCCCGGCGCGCGCCCCCTCGCGGCTGCCCGCCTGGACGCTCGCGCTCGTGGCGCTCATCGCGCTGGCGGTGGGCGCGGCGCTCTTCCTCGGCGAGGGCCGAGGCGGCAACGACACCTCCGGCGCGGGCATCCTCGCCTCGAGAGGGCTCAGGGCCACCGGCGAGTTCCCGCCCCGCAGCGTGATGGCCGGGGTGGAGGCACCTCCTCCCCTGCCCGACGTCGGCGTGGCTCGCCACCTTGGCGGCTACCCCATCCCCGAGGCCACCGGTCCCCGGGCCTGGGCGCCGTGGAGCTTGCTGTTGCTGCTGCTGGCCGCGCTGCTCGGGCGCGGGTCCCGGGCGGTCGCCGGGGGCGAGGGCCGGCACCTCCCCCTCGCCGCTGGGCTGGCCGCCGGGGGCTACGCCAGCCTCGCGCTCGGCAGCGCGCACGGCGAGCCCTGGGGGCCTTTCCCCGCGGGCACCCCCACGCCATTCGACTTGTACTACCGCTACTATCCCCTGGCCCACCT
>VGRQ01000430.1 GCA_016875315.1 Deltaproteobacteria bacterium
GCGCTGGCGGTGGCGACGAGGATCATCGGCGCCTCATATCGCCCAGGGCACCGGCTCCCCGCGCTGGCAGGCGAGGACGGCGTCGCGGACCCCGTCGGCGATGCTCTCGCCGAGCCGGGGGTGCCAGCCGGCCGCGTGCGGGGTGACGATCACCCGCGGGTGGCTGAAGCGATCGAGGCGCGTGGGCTCCTCGGGGAACACGTCGACGCCCAGGCCCCCGAGATGGCCCGCCACCACGGCGGCGTAGGCTGCGTCAGCGTCCATGAGCTTGCCGCGGGCGGTGTTGATCACCACGCAGCCGGGGTGCAGCCGGGCGAGGGCGTGGGCGTCGAGCATCTTCGCGTTGTCGGCGGTGAGCGAGGCGTGCAGCGTGAGCACGTCGAGATCGGCGGGGAGGGCATCGCCGCGGCGCAGCTCCACCACCTCGGCGCCGATCACCCGCAGCACCTCGGCCACGCGCGTGCCGATGACCCCCATGCCCACCACGCCCACGCGCCCCAGCAGGCGCGCGTCGTAGCGATGCAGGTTGGAACGGTCCCAGGTGCCGGCGCGTGCGGTGGTGGCGAAGTCGCCGAGGCGCCGCGTGAGCGACAGCATCATCGCCAGCGTCGTGTGGACCACCGCGTCGCGACGAGCGAGCGGCAAGCGGGCGCAGCGCACCCCGGCGGCACGGAGCGAGGGCACGTCGAGGTTGTCGAAGCCGCTGGTGGTGGTGATCACCAGCCGCGCCCGGGGCACGTCGGCGGGGACGACCCGCCGCGTGCTCGGCACCACCACCACGTCGGCCCCGGCGGGATCGGCCACGCGCTCGACGCCGTCGATCTCGTGTAGCTCCGCCGTCTCGTAGTCAGCGCGAGTCCAGCGGCAGAGGCGGAGCGGGGCGTCCATGGGCGTCGACGCGGTTAACCTCGGCCCCCTGTCCCCCATCGCGCTGGTGCTGCTCGCTGCCTGCTCCGACCCGGCCCCGGTCGCGGCGCCGGCGCCGGCCACGCGCCCGGCCCTGCGGCCCCCGGGTCCACCCCAGCCTCAGCCCCAGGCCGGGGGAAAGGGCGGGATGGTGGGCCCGGCGGCGCAGGATCCCACCGGCTTCCCGAAGTTCCACGAGACTCCGCCGCCCGCGGGTCCGGAGCCGAGCCTCGACCCCGCCGCCACCGGCCCCGACGCCATCGCCCAGAACGGCTTTCGCTCGCAGGTGAAGGTGGGCCCCGGGGGGCAACTCCACGCGGTGTACTACGACCGTCCCGCCACGGGCGACGTCGTGAAGTACCGTAGCAGTCGCGACGGCGTCACCTGGTCGGAGGCGGAGACCGTGTCACAAGAAGACGGCCGCAACTGGGGCCCCGACCTCGTCGTCACCGAGGCGGGCCGGGTGATCGTGGCCTGGGACCGGGCCGACGCGAACTTCTACGGGCAGGGCTGGCTTCGCGAGCGAGGGCCGGCCGGCTGGGAGGAGCCGGTGGCGATCACCGATGGCGGCCCGATGGAGCTGTCGTCGGGGCACATCGCGGCGGTGGGCGAGGATCTCGTCTACACCTACATCGAGCGCCCCATGGGGCAGCGCTCGCCGTTCCTCACCAAGTGGCGCTGGCGTCGCGACGGCACCTGGTCGAGCCCGGCGGTGATCAGCAGCGGCACGGCCGACGCCTGGCACAGCAACATCGACCCCCGCGGCGACGGCTCGGTGATCCTCGGCTACGACGTGGGTAACGGCGGCAGCGAGACGGTGGTCTACGTGGCGGTGGGTCGCGACGGGAGCTTCGACGCCCCGGAAGACGTGTCGTCCTCGAGCTTCCGGGGCGAGCGGGTCCATTTCTCCAACGACGGCACCCTCGACTGGCTCACGTGGTTCCGCAAGGTGAACACCTACCCGCTCCACGTGTACGCGCGCGGCGGCACGCCGGGCAACTGGGGCGCGGCCATCACGCTCTCCGAGGGGCTGGGCGGCTACCACTACGATCCCTTCGTGGTGTCGAGGGCCGACGGCACCACCTGCGTGGCCTGGGCCTGGGACGGCGGCGCCGCGTCGGCGGTGCTCTACCGCTGCCACCGGGCGGGCTCGTGGACGGCCGCCGCGCGCCTGCCCGCGCCCGCCAGCGGCAAGGTCGAGTTGCCCTCGATGGACGTGGGCCCCGACGGCCGTTTCCACGTGGCCTGGGCGCAGGGCGTGCCGGGCAAGACCGACGTGCTGCACGCGAGCTTCTCGCCATGATCCTACTCCTCCTCGCGTGCTCCGAGCCCACGAGGTCCACGAGCACGCTGCCGCCGCCGCCCACCGGGCAACGCCCGCCGGGGCAACCCGGGCCGCCGCAGCCGGGGCCGCCGGGGCAGGCCGGCGCCGGGCAGGGTGGAGCGATGCAGGGCGGAGTGGGACCGGAAACACCACAGGAGTCCTGGCGCGTCGAGCTCGCCGCCGAGGTGCCGGCCCTGCCGGCGGCCGAGGACTGTCCCGACGCCGATGGCGACGGCTTCCCCTCGGCGGTGGCCTGTCCCGCGCTGCCCGCCGAGCGCGCCGATTGCGACGACGCCCGCGCCGACGTCAGCCCCGCCACCGAGCGCTGGGTGCGTCCCGGCCCCTTCATCATGGGCTCGGCGGCGAGGCAGGCCGGTCGCGACGAGGCCCCGGTCACCGTGGTGAGCCTGTCGGGCTACTGCATCGATGTCTACGAGGCGGCTGCCGCGTCGGGCCTCGCCCGCGACGACGCCTCGCGCGCCGACGCCGAGGCGGCCTGCGCGGCGCAAGGGAAGGTGCTCCCCACCGAGGCGCAGTGGGAGAAGGCTGCCCGCGGCGGCTGCGAGCTCGGCCAGGACCCGTCGCGCTGCGACGTCGACGACCTCCGCCCCTACCCCTGGGGCACGGGCGCCCCCACCTGCGCGCTCGCCAACCACCAGATCGCCAGCGGCGGCGTCACCCTCTGCGTGGGCAAGCCCGACCCCGCCACCACCGCGCGCAACACCGGCCCCTACGGGCACGTCAACATGGCCGGTAACGCCTGGGAGTGGGTGGCCGACCGCTACGCGCCGAACGTCTACGCCACCGGTCGCGTCGACCCCACCGGGCCCGCCACCGGCGAGGTGTACGTGCTGCGTGGCGGCGGCTGGAACACCTTCTCCACCAACATGCGCGTGGCCAACCGCTTCACGTCGAACGTGGCAGGCTCGGCCTCGGGCTTTCGCTGCGCGCGCCCCACCGCCGCCGGCAAGGCCGACGCGGTGGCGCCGCTGGTGCTGGTCACCCTCTCGGGCGAGATCGTCGCCGACCGGCCGCTCGAGGGCGTGCAGGTGAATCTCTCCGCCTTCGACAACGACGACCTCGACAGCGCCACCCGCCGCCCCTACCCGGGACGATCGCCCGTGGCCGAGGGCGTGCTCGCCGCCGACGGGAGCAAGCGCATCGCCTTCGAGCTGGAGGTACCGAGGGGAGGCACCTACCTGCTGTCGGCCGCGCTCGATGCCGGCCGCAACAAGGGCGCGGGCGGCGAGTACATCTCGCGATCCGGCTCGGGCGGCGCGGGTATGGCGCGCGACCTCGTGGTGGCCGACGGCGACCAGTCGGGGATCGTCATCAACGTCGCGGTGCGCCCTCAATAGCCGTGGTGTGGGCGAGGAACTCGTGGCTCTTCTCCAGCGCTTTTCGTAGCGTGGCCTCGGCCTCGGGGGCGCCGGCCCGGAGCTGCAGCCGTCCCCGGATGGCGAGCAGGATGCCCTCGCGATTGGGACAGGCCCAGTCCTGCCCGTGCAGCGGCCAGCTCTCGGCCACCAGCGCGTCGGCCTCGGCGAAACGACCGCGCGAGGCGAGGTAGCGAACCCCGGCGTTTCGCGCCTGTTTCACGTTGTAGTAGCGGCTCCCGGCCTCGTGCTTGTCGAGGTAGGCCAGCGTGTCGTGCAGCGCGACGACGAAGTCGGGGGCGGCCAGGAGGCGCTCGGCTTCGGCGGCGAGCCAGGCGCCGTGCTCGGGGTCGGCCACGTCGCGCACCGAGAGGCTGCCGATGGCGCGGGGCCCGGGCCAGCTGGCTACGTCGACGAGCGCGTCGCCGGTGGGCAGGTCGCCGAGCTGGTGCGCGTCGAGCGCCACCGGGGGGTGGTCGGCCACCTGTCGCGACGCCGCCGCGAGCTTGGCGGGGCCGAGGAGCGCGTTGACCGTGCCCTCGCGGCTCCGGGGATCCCAGTAGCCCCAGGCCTCGCTGGGGAAGAAGGGATCCACCGCGTCGGTGTAGGCTTCCACGAGGCGCACCCGCAGGCGGTGGCGCCCCTCGAAGTCCTTGAAGTCGTCGGGATCGATGTCGACCAGCGCCGGGGGTTCGACGAGCCAGGGCTGGCCGAGCTCGGCGGCCACCTTGGCCGCCCAGAGCGTGGCGACCGTGCCCTCCGCCGTGGACGGCGCCTTCTGCTCGGCAAGGGCGACGCACAGGGCGGCGTCGCGGCGCATGCCCTTGACGACGGCAGCCTTGATCGGCTCGCCCACGGCGCCGCGAGCCACCACCGCGTCGATGTCGGCGCCGGCATCGGTGTAGGCGCGGGCGCAGCCGCTCCAGTCACCGGCCATGGCGCGGGCGCGCGCGAGGTCGCGGTGGATGAAGCCGAGCTGGCCCACCACGCGCATGCGCACGTCGTCCCAGTTGGCCTCGCCGTACTGGCGCGCGTCAGACAACAGCCCGTGCAACCCAGCCCAGCTCGGGTCGTTGGCGGGAATGGCCAGCGGCGGCGGCTGCCCCCCGCCCTGCGTGCCCCGGGCGCCCCCGGGCGAGGGCGGGCCGGGCGGC
>VGRQ01000431.1 GCA_016875315.1 Deltaproteobacteria bacterium
ATCATCACCCCCCCGCCGGGCTTCCCCCGTGGCTTCGAGGGCGGCATCGCGCACCGCCTCGACAACCTCACCTCCGGTTTCCTCGTGGTGGCCAAGGCGCCGGAGGCCCTTGCCCGCGTGCGCGCCGAGTGGGGACAACTGCGGAAGTTCTACCGCTTTCGCTCCGCTGGCCAGCTCGCCGGCCCGGTGACGGTCGAGGCGCCGATCGCGCACCACCCGCGGCGGGCCGACCGGGTGGTGGTGCGGCACGGAGGCCGGCAGGCCCACCGCGGCAAGTGGCTCCCGGCATGGACCCGGATCGTCCCCCTCGGCGGCGACTGGTTCGAGGCGGAGATCCGCACCGGCGTGATGCACCAGGTGCGCGCGCACGCCGCCTTCGCGGGGGTCGCGCTGCGGGGCGACGAACTCTACGGCGGTGGCGAGGGCGTCCCCACGCTGGTTCACGTGGCCATCGCCGGGCCCCGGTGGTCGTTTCGCCTGCCCGACCCGCCCGGTCCCCGATAAGACCCGGCCGTGCCCTGGTTCGACCAGCACGCGGGCGACGACCCCCGCGATTTCCTCCGCCGCCTCGACGAGCTCATCGCCGAGGCCGGTGTACTCGACGCGCTCGGGCTGTGCGCCGGGCCCGCTGGCCTGCGGCGATTCGTCGTCCGCGCCGAGATCCGGGAGGGTCGCGTGCGGGTGGTTGGCCTCGACGCCCCCCGGCTCGCGCGCGGCGGCGGCCCGCCGTCGGCCTTCGAGGCCGGTGCCTCGCGCCTGGAGGCGGCCCTCGATGATCTCCGCCGTCGCCTGCCTCGGCACCAGGCCTTCACGCGGGTGGCGGTGGGCCTCGTCCGCGACACCTCCGATGGCGCGCAGCCCGAGGTGTCCTTCCGTTTCGACGACGATGGCCAGGGCTACGGGGTCGACCAGCTCCGGCAGCCACTGGGCGAGTGCGCGCCCATGGAAGATCCCGCCTACGTCCGCGCCCTCGCCGACTGGGCGTCGCGCATCGAGGAGGTGCGCGGCAACTGGCAGATCGCGCGGGGCGACTGGATGTTCGAGTCGGGGCGCCTCGACGATGGCGAGCGCGCGTCGATCGCCACCGCGCTCGGAACCTGGCACCCCACGCAGCGGCGATTCTCCTGGCTGCTCGCCACGCCGGCAGGCGAGGAGGGCCCCTTCGTGGAGCCCGATGTCTTCGTCGATCTCGCCGGTGCCGCCGAGCTCGCCTGCTTCGCGGCGGCGCGCCTCGGCGCCCTGGGCGTGTTCCAGGGCACCTCGGAGCAGGGGCAGCAGTTCTTCGCGGCGATCCGGGCCTAGGCGGAGTGGTTAGTACCCGGCTCCCATGCTGATCGCCCTCCTCCTCGGTTGCGCCACCCCCATCTGGGGCGTGTGGATGTTCACCCTCGACATCACGCCTTCCACCGGCGAGGAGTGCAGCACCACCGTCACCCACAACTTCGCCGGCGCGCACGAGCCAGAGGAGTCCTCCGAGGAAGGCCCGTGGACGGAGGAGAGCACGTCGTCCCAGAGCAGCTCGGTGTTCTTCGGCCGCGTGGAGGAGTCGGGCCAGGGCCTCGTGCTGCTGGTCGGCACCGAGGTGTACCCCGGGAAGCACAACGAGGATGGAAGCTCGGAGTTCAGCTGGAAGTCCACCGAGAGTGGCACCTACGGCCGGACGCACGCCAGCGGCTACGACTACGCCCAGGCCTACGAAGACCAGTACACGGAGACGGTGCAGGGCACCTTCAACAACGACGTGTTCACGGGCAGTTTCAACCAGAGCCTCGCCAGCTTCGACAAGTGGGACGAGTCCGACACCTGGAGCGACGAGGCGGCGATCGTCGTCACCGAGACCGGCGCCATCCCCGCCTACAGTTACCTCGTGCTCACCGACGGCATGGGCAACGAGCAGCCCGTCACCAACACGCGCGGTGCCTACGACTGCGACAGTGCCGGCTGCACCCTCAGCGTCGAGGCCGCCTGCGCCTACAGCTACGACCTCACCGGCCAGCTCACCGACCTCGAGGATGACGATCGCTGGGTGCGCGACGCCACGCAGCCCGCTGGCATCTAGGTGATCCTGCTCGCGGCCACCGCGCAGGCGGCCGGCTTCTACTTCATGGACTCCGGGGTACGCGCGCAAGGGCGCGCCGGCGCCTTCGTCGCGGGCGCCGACGACATCTCGGCGCAGTACTACAACCCCGCCGCATTGTCGCGACAAGACCGTGCTTCGGTGGCCCTCGACCTCTGGGCGATCTCCCAGTCCGTCGACTTCGACCGGGCCGACGAGCTGGGCTGGAACGCCTTCGAGGCGGTGCAGAACACGGCGCCGCCGCAGCCCGAGCCGGCCGGGGGCGTGGTGTTGCCCCTCGGGCCCCTGCACCCGGCGCTCGCGGGCACCACCCTGGCGCTCGGCCTCTACCTGCCCACCTCGCCGCTGCTGGCCTACCCCTCCGACGGGCCGCAACGCTACGCGCTGGTGTCGTCGAGCGTGCTCCAGGGCTATGCCGGTCCCACGCTCGCGCATCGCCTCGCCCCCTGGCTGAGCCTGGGCGCAGGGCTCCAGTACACCTTCCTGTCGGTGACCCAGTCGATCACCGCGATCCAGTGCGTGGAGAGCATCGACACCTGCGGCACCGACTCCCCGTCCGACGACATCCGGATGGACCTCGACACCGTCGACCCGGCGCGGCTCTCGTGGAACGCGGGCGTGCTCGTGGAGCCCACCCCCTGGCTCGCCGTCGGGGCCTCGGTCCAGCCCCAGATCGACTACCGCACCGAGGGGTCGATGACCGTCACCTTCTCGGAAGACAACACGCTGGTCCGCCCGGAGCTCACGGCGGGGAGCTTCACCGACGACGATGTCACCGTCGATGCCACCCTCCCCTGGATCGCGCGGCTCGGCGTGCAGGTGTCGCCCTCGGAGCGCGCCCGCGTCGAGCTGGCGGGCACCTGGACGCAGTGGTCGGCGATGTCGGCGCTGCGCATCACCGACGTCGATCTCTCGCTCACCACGCGGGAGGAAGGCGTGCTCAAGGGCGAGCCGATCGTCGTGACCGACGACGTGCCTTTCGCCACCGGCTTCGTCGACAGCTGGTCGGCGCGGCTCGGCGGCGAGTACGACGTCGTCCCGGCGGTGCGCGCGCGGGCGGGCGTGGCCTACGAGACGAGCGCGGTGCCGTCGGACTACGTCAGCGTGTTCATGGTCGACGGTCCCAAGCTGGCGCTGGCGGCGGGCGCCACCGCCCGGATCGGAAAGCGCGTATCCTTGAGCGCGTCGTTCATGGACCAGATCATCTTCCCCCGCACCATCGAGGACTCCCGCTACGCGCAGCAGGCGATCTTCGTGGACTTCGACAAGCAGTTCGCCACGACGGTCACCAGCGGGAAGGTAGTGGGGAACGGCGACCTGTCGTCGAACGTCATCGTGGCAGGGCTGGGCGTGAACGTGGACATCGGGCGTGGTGACAGCCAAGCTCGCTGAACCGGCGCCGCCGAGCGCCTGGGGCGAGCTCGCTGCCCTGTGGCAGTCGCGACGCCTGCTGTGGACGCTCACCGCCACCGACCTGCGCGCTCGCTACATCGGGAGCTCCATCGGATTTTTCTGGACGGTGGTCAACCCGCTCCTCGAGCTGGCCACCTACACCTTCGTGTTCCACGTGCTCTTGCAGGTCCGTTTCCACGCCGGGCAAACCACCAGCCAGTACGTGCTCTTCTTGTTCTGCGGCATGACCGCGTGGTCGAGCTTCGCCGACGGCCTCGTGCGCGCCACCACCTCGATCACCCAGCACGCCTCGCTGGTGCGGAAGGTACACTTCCCGAGCGTGGTGCTGCCGGCGCAGATGGTGCTGGTGGCCATCATCAACCAGCTCTTCCGCACCGCCGCGCTGCTCCTGTTCTGCATCCTCATTGGCGAGGGACTCACCTGGCACGCGGTGCTGATCGTGCCCTTCCTCGTGGCGCAGGCCCTGTTCACCTTCGGGCTGGGCCTGTCCTGCGCGGTGCTCTGCGTCTACTTTCGCGACATGAACCACTGGGTGAACGCCGGCCTCCTCATCGGCATGTTCATGACGCCGGTAGTGTACCCGGCCTCGGCCTGGCCCCGGGAGTACGTGCTCTTGCTCTACCCCAACCCGATGGCGCAGTACATCGGCATCTACCAGAGCCTGGTGCTCGGGCACCACTTGCCCACGGCGCTCACGACGGTGATCTACGCGCTGGTGGCGGCCGCGATCGCGGTGGCGCTCGGGGCCAGCGTGTTTGCCCACAACCGGCGACGCTTCGCCGACATGGTGTAGGCCTTACTTCGAGCCGGCGCGGGGCTTGGTGAGCTGCTCGATCTGGTAGCCGAGGATCTCGACGTCCATCCCGGCGGCTCTCATCTTGGCGAGCAGCACCTGGCTCTCCACGATGTAGGCGGTGACATCCTGGAGCGGCGGGAGGCGCCCGGAGGCGGCAGGCACGTTGTTCGCGTGGGCCTCGATCTCGTCGGCGAGGGCGAGCTGCTCGGCCTTGTCGGAGGTGCGCGCGTTGACCGCCTGCGCGCTCCACAGGCCGGGGGCGTCCTTGAGGTGCTTCAGCAGCCGGGGGGCACCCTTGGCTCCACCTTCCACCACGCCGGCGTTCTGGGTTTCCCCGGTGGTCACGGTCTTCTCGTCGCTACCGCCCGACCCGCCGCCAGCCGCCTCGGCGCCTTCCCCGCCGCCGCCCTGCTGGCCGCCGCCACCGCCT
>VGRQ01000432.1 GCA_016875315.1 Deltaproteobacteria bacterium
GCCGCCCCCGTCCTCGATGCCCCGCGCGAAGGCCGGGTACACCGTGGCGCCGGGGCGGTCGGAGTAGCGCACCAGGCGCCGCCCGTCGCGCACCAGCGGCGCCCCCCAGGCGTCGCACTCGACCCACACCTGCTTCCCCTTGAACGTCGCGCGGCGCCACCACATGCAGCGGCGACTAACCCACCCGGTGACTCTCCCCGGTACACGCCACCAGCTCGTACAGGGAGTGGTTGTAACAGCCCACCGTGCAGCCCTTTCCCCACAACTTCTCGCGGTGGGCCTGCACTTCTCGCGAGGCCCACAGCTCGCGCAGGGGGCGCTCGAACACGTTGCCGACCACGAGGCCGTCGCCGCCCCACACGCAGCAGGGGAGCAGGTCGCCCTCGTAGGTGACGCCGTACTGGTCGACGAGGCCGAGGCAGCGAACGGCACCGGTTTCACCCGCGTGGTAGCCGAGCGCCTCGGCGTAATAATGCGCCTTTGCGGCTACGTCGGCGTCGCGACGCGACAGCGTGTCGATGGCCGCCAGCCACGCGGCCTTTGCGTCGGGCGGGGTGAGGTACTGGTCCTTCGCGTCGTTGACCGGCCAGAAGTCGAACCGCGCCCCGGCGGCGCGCACCTGCTCGTAGACGGTCACCAGCTCGCCCACGTTCTCGCGCGTGACGACGAAGTACACGGCGGTGTCGATGCGCCCGTCGTGAATGGTCCGCAGGAGCGCCTTCCACGTGCGCCCGTGGGCGCCCTTCTGTCCCCGGATGCGGTCGTGGGTGGCGGGGGTGCCGTCGATGGAGAACGACAACGAGGACACGCCACTCTCCACGAGCGCGTCGTAGTGGCGCTCCACCAGCGTGCCGTTGGTGGTGATGTTGACGGACAGGCCCCGCGAGCGCGCCGCGCGGACGATGTCGAAGATGCCATCGTGCAAGAGGGGCTCGCCGCCGGTGATGACGAGGGTCTTGGTGCCGATGGCGGCGGCCTCGTCGAGCAGGCGGATCGCCCGTTCCGTGGGCATCTGCTCGGGACGGTCCCACAAGTCGCAGAAGGAACAACGCAGGTTGCAGCCGCGATTGACCAGGAGCAACATCGTCAATGGCTTCGACGGCAGCCGCGGCGGCAAGTGCGCCTCGATGCCCGGCCGCGCCACGAAGTCGCGTCCCTCGCCGCGGTGGATGGCGCGGTAGGCGCCGGCCACGGCACTCCAGTCGCGACCGCTCGCCCAGCGGCGGGCGTTGGCGCCGAGGCGCTTGCGAAGCTTGGCGTCCGCGAGGGCCCGGTGGATCGTGGGCACGAGCGCGTCGCGGTCGGCGAGCAACAAGTGCTCCTCGTGGCGCACGTCGAGGCCCTCGGCCCCGAGCGGCGTGGAAACCACTGCCTTCCCCGCGGCGAAGTACTCCATCAGCTTCATACGGGTGCCGCCGCCCGCGAAGAGGGGGCAGGCGCAGAGGTCGGCCGACTCGATGTGGGCGGCCAGGTCGTCCACCGGGCCGGAGAAACGCAGGCGCTCACCGGCAAGTTCCACGGGCGGCGACAAGCCGGCGCAGAGGATCGAGCCCTCCTTCAAGCTCGGGGCGAGTTCGCTCGCCAGCCAGCGCACCGCCTCGGCGTTGGGCGCGTAGTGGAGCGTGCCGTGGAAGAAGATCACCGGGCCGGGCGGCAAGTCGTAGCGCCGGCGCAGGTTGATCCTGCGTCCCGTGAAGGCGGCGAGATCGACCCCGTGGGGCACGTGGCGGATGTTCTCGCGCGCGCCCATGCGCTGCCGGTCGTCCTCCGACACCGCGATGACCTCGTCGACCGCGCGCACGATCGCCTCCTCGACCAGGCGGATGCGTCGCAAGGCACCCGGCGACAGGCCCGCCATCTGCCGCAGCCGGTCGTGCTCCACGTTGTGCTGCACCAGCACGCTTCGCCCGCCGAGGAGTCGCGACGCGATCTGCGCGGGAACGGCGTAGCCGGGGAACTCGGCCTGGTACACGTCGAGCCGCTCGCGCAGGCCCACGTAGAGCGCCCGCGCCCACCACGCCGGGTCGACCACCGGCCGGTAGAGGAAGTGCTCGTCGAGTGGGTAGCCGATTCGCGCCAGCCAGCGCTCGAAGCGGGCCTGGTCGCGGAGGAAGGGGGCCTCCTGAAGCGCGCGAAAACGTCGCTCGTACGCCACACATTTCCAGCCGTCCTGCCAGCGGAGGTAGGCGTCGCGGTCGTCGGACACCAGCACCACGTGGTCGCCGGCGCGCACCAGCGCCTCGGCGGTGCGCACGATCTTCACCGCCGCGCCGTGGTTGGCCGGGAAGAGGTCGCCGCGGGTGAAGATGCCGATGCGCAGCGGATTGCCGAGGCTGCGTGGAGCTAACACCCCCGATCCCGCTATACTCGCCCGATGCAGGCCACCGCGCGGCGCCGATACACCTACGCCGAGTACCTCGCGCTCGAGGAGAGCACCGAGGAGAAGCACGAGTTCTTCGAGGGGCACATCCTCGCGATGGCGGGCGGTACCTTCGCGCACGCGAAGCTGAAGACCAACCTGACGATCGTCGTCGGGACGGCCCTGAAGGGGAAACGCTGCCAGCCCTACGACTCCGACCAGCGCATCCGCGTGCCCGCCACGACGCTCGCCACCTACCCCGACCTCAGCGTCGTGTGTGGCCGTCGCGAGCCCGACCAGGACGACCGGCACGCCGCGGTGAACCCCACCGCGTTGTTCGAGGTGATGTCGCCGTCGACCTCGGCCTACGACCGGGGGCAGAAGTTCGAGAACTACCGCAGGTTGCCCACCCTCCGCCACTTCGTGGCCATCGAGAGCGACCGCGTGCACGTCGACGCCTACACGCTCAACGAGCAGGGCCGCTGGGAACTCCAGGACCACGGCCCCGGCGAGGTGGTGGACCTCCCCCACATCGACGTGCGCTTCTCGGTCGACGAGCTCTACGAGGGCTGGGAACCCGACCCGGTGCTCGCGCCAGGCGCCTAGAACAAGCTGCCCAGGTAACGACGCACCAGGGCAGGCGTGAGCGGCACGCCCTCGTCGTCGGCCTCGAGGCTCTCGGGATGCACCGGGCGGCCGTAGAAGAAACGGTCGTAGCCGCCGAGCCGTCGGCCCCCGGGGAGCGCGGGACCGAAGGCGAGGAAGCTGGTGAAGGGCCAGTGTTCCTTGCCCCCGCGCGCGTTGTGCGCGGGCGCGCGGCCGAGGTCGCTCTGCACCAGCGTGAGACGCGCGGGATCGATGCCCGCGAAGAGCCGCTCCCAGAGCCGGGACTGCCGCGCGTCGTTGTCGTCGTGCGTGTCCCAGTCGAGCGCACCGGCGTGGGCGATCGTCGGCAGTGCCACGCCGTCGAAGATCAGGCAGCGGTGGGCATGTGCCGAGAAGAAGCTCGACACCGCCGGTCGGTCGGGATGGGCCACGATGTCGAGCCCGCCGTGCCGCGCCCGCTCGGCCCCGCGCTCGCGGACGACGACGGGGAGGTCGAGCGCGTCGGCGAGCACGCGGGTGGCGTCCCAGCCGCCGGGGGCGTGGACGGCGAACACCGACTGTGTCGTGACCCGGCCCCACGCGGAGCCCGGGACGGCGAGGAGCGGGGCGGCGGCGAGCAGCGAGCGGCGGTCGATCATGACGGCGTCAACGCCTACCTAGGCCGCGGCTTCCCGTTCGTCACGGCGGAGACCGCCCGGCGCGATAGGCGCGCCCATGGTCCGCGTGGCCATCCGCCCGATCGTGGAAGCAGACCTGCCCACCTTCCACGCGCAACAGAGCGACCCCGAGGCGCTCCGGATGGTGATTGCGCGCCCGCGCACCGGCCCCGCCTTCTTCGAGCACTGGGCCAAGGTGCTCGCCGACCCGGCGGTGACGCACCGCGCCATCCTCGCCGACGGGGCGCTGGCGGGGATGGTGAACGCCTTCGACGCCGACGGCCGCCGCTGGGTGGGCTACTGGCTGGGCCGCGAGTGGTGGGGACGCGGCGTCGCGACACGGGGACTGGGACTGCTGCTCGCCGAGGAGCCCGCCCGGCCGCTGCACGCCCGCGCCGCCCGGACCAACCACGCCTCGATCCGCGTGCTGGAGCGCAACGGCTTCGTGCTCCAGCGCTACGGCATGTCGGAGGAGACGGAGCGATTTCCCGCGTGCGAGGAGGCGAGGTTCTTGCTGGAGAGGTAGGCCCTACCCCAGCCGATCGAAGCGCCTCAGCGCCGGCACCGCCAGCGCCACCATCCCCGCCGCGAGCACCGCGACGACACCGCCGCCCACCGCCGCCGGCACCAGCCCGAGCCAAGCGGCCGCGAGCCCCGACTCGAACTGGCCCAGCTCGTTGCTCACGCTCACGAACAGCCAGTTCACCGCCGACACGCGGCCCCTCATCTCGTTGGGGGTGTCGAGCTGCACGATGCAATGCCGGATGACGACGCTCACCTCGTCGGCGGCGCCGAGCACCACCAGCGCCACGAACGACACCGCCGCCGACGTGGACGCGCCGAAGATCGCCGTCGCGAGCCCGAAGATCACCACGCTCCACAACATCTTCGGGCCCGCGCGCCCCTCGATGGGGAAACGTCCCAGCCACAAGGCCGAGAGCGTGGCGCCCACCGCCGGGCCGGCGCGCAGCCAGCCCAGGAGATCGGGCCCGCCGCCGAGCACGTCACGCGCGTAGATCGGGAGCAGCGCCACCACGCCGCCGAACAACACCGCCACGA
>VGRQ01000433.1 GCA_016875315.1 Deltaproteobacteria bacterium
GCGGCAAGGACGCTGCCGAGCACGCCGTAGGCGATGGCGAAGGGCCCCACGACCGCGACGAGCCGGGGGCGGTCCGCGCGGGCGGCCACGAGGACGTGTCGCTCCCGGCCGTCGATCTCGGCCTCGGCGGGAAGCAGGCAAAGCCGGCGCGCGCCGTCGTCCACGCAACTCGCGCGCTCGCTCGCCAGTGCCCGCTCGAGGGCGAGCGGGGGCACGTCGGGATCGTCTCGGTTCACCAGCCAGGTGTGCACGGGCGATCGGCCAGACTCCACCTCCCAGCGCTCGCTGGACTCGGGGTGGGCCCGTTCGTGCGCGGCGGCGAGTAGTGCCTGGTCGAGCGCGCGCCCGGCCTGTATCCACAGCGCCACCGCTGTCGCGACACCTGTGGCAACCAGCGTAGCGCCCAGCACCGCCGCGGCGCGCGCCCGGACCACGGCGGCCACGCTCACCGGGGCCGGTCCTCGATGGTGTAGCCGGCGCCGCGCACGGTGTGGATGAGCGGCCGCTCGAAGCCCCGGTCAACCTTGTGGCGGAGGTAGCTAACGTACACTTCCACGGTGTTTGTCCCCGGGTCGTGCGTCGTGTCCCACACCGCCTCGAGCAACCGAGTGCGCCCGATCACCCTGCCCTGATGGGCCACGAGGTAGCGCAAGAGGTCGAATTCCCGGGCGGTGAGGCGGATCTCGGTGTTTCCCCGGGTGACGCGGCGCGCGGCCACGTCGATGGCCAGGTCGCCCACCGCGAGGGTGTCGCCCCCGGCGCGCCGCCGGGTGACAGCCTCGATGCGGGCGAGCAACTCCTCGAAGGCGAAGGGCTTCACGAGGTAGTCGTCGGCCCCGGCGGAGAGGCCGGACACCCGCTCGTCAACCCGGTCGCGAGCGGTGAGGCAGATGGCGGGCGTGTAGTCACGGCGCCGCCGCAGCTCGGCCACCAGCGAGATCCCGTCGCCATCGGGCAGCATCCGGTCGACCAGCAGGCACTCGAAGCCGCCCTCGCCGAGCGCGCCACGGGCATGATCCAGCGTGGCGACCACGCGCACCCGATGGCCCTCCTCCTCGAGTCCCCGGAGAAGGAACCCAGCGATCTTCCTATCGTCTTCGACAACGAGTATCCGCATGGCGGGAAAGCTAGTCGCGCCCAGTGGCCCCACCCTCCTGGCCCATGCCGGGTACGGCCCGCGTGGCCCCCTCCACCGCGGCTCGCGCTGCCTCCGGGCGCCCCTCGCGGGCGATCCACCACCCGAGCACGGGCACCCCGAGGCCCATGTGGACCACCTGCACCAGGCGCAGCACCACGTTCCCCACCAGCGCCTCGGCGGGGGTGATGCCGAGCACCAGGGGGTAGGCCAGGACGCAGAAGACGTCGAGCGGACCGAGCCCGCCGGGCGAGACGATCATGGCGATGGTCGCGAGCGCGACGAGCACGTAGGCCCAGGCCGAGGGCCAGAACGCCACCGGCAGGCCCGCCGCGCGCAGCCCGCACCAGGTGGCGAGGGACAAGAAGCCGACGTTGACCAGCGACCAGGCCGCCGCCTCCGCCCATCGACCCGGGTGTACGGCGCCCACGGCCGCAAGCGACCGCGCCCAGCTCGCGACGCGACGCGCGAATCCACCGTGCAGTCGCGACAGGGGCCCTACCAGCCGCCCGGGGACGAGCCCGAGCAAGCCGGCCAGCAGCCCTCCCCCGGCGAGCGCCGCCGCCATCGCCGTAGACGAGGACCCGCCCGCGGGCGCGCCGACCAGCAGCCCCAGCGTGCCGAGCACGCCGAGCAGCACCAGCGCCCACAGTCGCGCCAGGACGGCGGCGCCCAGCGCCTCTACCAGCCCGGAGCGCCAGCGCCGGTCGACAATCCACGCCGCCATCGCCTCCGACACCGGGCCGGGGAACAGCAGGTGCAGCACGTTGGTTCCCCAGAGGATGCCGCCCAGCACCGGCCCGCTGGGGCGGCTGGTCCCCGGGAGGAAACAGCGCCAGCGCTGGCCCTGGGGCCACAGCGACAGGGTCCACGCGAGCACCGCCGCCGCGAACCACAACGGGTCAAGTCGCGACACGAGCGCCAGCGTCTCGTCGATTCCCCGCCAGGCCGCCAGCACCGCGAGGGCCAGCGTCGCGAGCCCGGCACCCGCGAGCCCCAGCCGCAGGGCCGCGCGCCGGGGGTCGGTCAAACCAGCGTCACGTAGTTGGTGGTGCGCCGGTGGGGGTCGCCGATGTGCCAGAAGAAGGGGATGCCGTCGCGCCAGCGCAGGTTGTAGATGCGCTTCTCCTCGAAGGGCACCCACAGGCGCAGCGGGTCGAGCGCGAAGGGCAACTTCACCAGCGCGCGCACGAGCCCCTCGGTGCCGGGCAAGTGGACGCCGAGGCGAAACAGGTAGTACAAGTTTCGTAGTTCTCGCGCCTCGGGAGTCTCGAAACTCACGTCGGGTCGCGACAGGTCGCGCACCTTCGAGCCCTCCGCCAAGAGGCCGGCGGCCCGCGCCTGCTCGGCAAACTCGGTGTGCGGGATGGGCACCGCGATCTGCAACCGCACCGCGTCGGCGCCGATCTCCCGGTTGAGGCGCATCGTCTGCAGCGCGTCTTCCAGGGTCTCGCCCGGCGAGGCGATCATGTTGAAGGTGGTGAGCTTGATCCCGGCGGCCTTGACCCGGGCGGCGGCGGCGCGCACGTCGTCGTTCGTCACCCGCTTCCTGAGGATCTTCTCTCGTAGATCCTCGTTGCCGGTCTCCAGGCCCATGGCGATGCCGTAGCAGTTGGCCTCGCGCAGAGCGCCGACGGTGCGCTCGGTCAACAGCTCCACCGTCGACGAGCAGGTGAAGGGCAGGCCCACTTTCGCCCGGTACAAGGGCGCGAACTTCTCCACCCAGGAGGGGTAGACGGTGAAGAGGTCGTCGGAGAAGTGGATGTGTCGCAGCGGGTACTTGCGGCGCACGACCTCGATCTCCGCCACGACGCGCTCCGGCGACTTACGACGGACGAAGTCGCCGCCAGCGCCGTACATCTGCTTCACGCTGTTGTTCCAGCAGAAGCTGCACGCGTGCATGCACCCGCGCCCGCTCGCGAACTTCTTCCACGGGAATCGCCCCATGAAGGGGTAGCGGAAGTAGAGGTCGCGGTCGGGCATCGGCAGGCTGTCGAGGTCGGCGATGAGCGGCCGCAGCGGGTTCTTCACCAGCCGCGCTCCGTCGGCGTAGGCCACGTTGTCGGTGCCCCTCCAGTCGCGCCCGGCGGCCACGGCGTCGACGAGGTCGACCAGGGCGCCCTCGGCCTCGCCCACGATCGCGGCGTCGACCGACGGGTCGAGGGCCACCTCCGGCGAGAAGGTCACGTGGGTGCCGCCCATCGCCACCAGCGCCCGGGGGACGACGCGCCGCGCGCGAGCGGCGGCCGCCATCGGCCAGGACTCCCCCGCCACGCTGCACGGCAGCAACACCACGTCGGGGTCGTAAGCGCGGATCTGCCCGTCGAGGTCTTTCTCCTCGTCGCCGAGCAAGAGATGCGCCTGGTGACCGCGCCGGTGCAGTTCCCCCGCGCACTCGGTGAGCGCGAGGCTCTCGTTGACGCCGCTGTCCTGGAGGAAGAGGACCCTTGCCATTCGCCTATGGTACGCCGACCGGCCGCAGGAGGGCCACCCACCGGACGCCCGGTGCGGGCGCTTCTCCATCGTCGGTGACCACCCAGACCACCCGGAGGTCGTGCTCGAGCACCTGGTCGCCGACACTGCCGCCGGGGTCGAGCACGTCGTCGCTGGCGAGGAGGACGACGCAGTCGAGCGCCTCGGCAGGGTGCCAGCGTCCCGGCAGCCGCCCGGGGACGATCCCCGCCATGTGCGCCACCGCGCTCCCGCCCCAGCCCGCGCGCACACAGGCAGGCGGATCGGCGCGCAGGGCCGCCGCGGCGCCCTGGTAGGCGGGACCGTCCTCGATGAACTCGGGGCGCTCGGCGCCGGGGAGGAGCCGGGTGGCGAGGGCGAGGCCCAGGACGAGGATCGAGGGCGTCGCTAGTGCCGCCATTGATGGATGCCGGTGTCGCGACAGCACCCAGTCGATCACCGCCGGCGCGGCCGGCCCCGCCCCCACCGCCGCGAACACCAGGAAGTTGGCCGCGCCGGATGCCTGGCCGATGGCCATCGGCAGCACGAGCATGGCCGCCACCGGCGCGAGCCCCAGCCCGAGCGCCAGGGCGCCCCGCCGCGCGAGCCAAGTGGCGGCGAGTACACCCGGGACGAGCGCGGCGGCGGAGAGTCCAGCGAGGTTCATGCCCAGCTGGGGACCCTCGAGGAAGCTTCCCATCGAGGGCGACGCCACTCGCCCCGCCGCCAGCTCGGCGAGCGCGAACTCGCGGAAGGCGGTGGGCCACGCGGCGCGCCCGAGGAGCGCCAGCAGCATGTCGTGGCTCCAGTTGCCCCACCACGGCGCCATCAGCGGCTCCCAGCCGGATCCCGGGTGCGAGGCCCGCCACAGGGTCCAGGGCGCGAGGGCCCAGGCGCCACCGATGATTGCCCGCCACCCAAGCGACCGCCAGCTCGCGACGGTCACCAGCACCGGCAGGGCCAGCCCCTCCGGCCGGGCCAGCGGCGCGAGCGCGGCGAGGGCGAGGGCGAGGCCATGCCGCCCCCGGCTGAGCGCCGCGAGGCTCCACGCGCCGCAGGCCCAGAGCAGCGGCCGGGCGTCGAGGATGCTGGC
>VGRQ01000434.1 GCA_016875315.1 Deltaproteobacteria bacterium
CTCGCCGAGGGCTCCGAGGAGCGCGTCGAGCGCGGCCTGGGCGCCGGTAGAAGCCAGCGCGTCGGCCACCTCGGCGCGGACCATCCACGCCCGATCGCCGCGAAGCGCCCGGGCCAGCGCCTCTTGCGCCGCAGGCGAGCCATCGGTGGCCAGGGCCCTGGCCGCCCGGATGCGACCGATGGCGCAGGGGTCGGCCTTGAGCGCGCCCGAGAGGAGCGCCACCGAGCCGCCGAGCGTGATCTCGGCGAGCAGGCCGAAGCCAGGGTCCACCGAGACGAAGGCGGGCGCCTGGGCGCAGGGCAGCAGGTAGGTGCGCTCGCGGGCGTCGAGGTGCAGGGTGACGCTGGCGTCGCCGAACCGGAGCCTCAACGGGAGGTGGAACACCTTCGCGGTGGCCTCGCCATCCTGCGTTTGCTTGACCGTCACCTTGAGTTGGCCATCGCCGTGTGACAGGTCGACCTTGAGCGCGGCGTGACCCGCGCCGTACACGTGCTCGTCGAAGAAGCGGTCGAGGTTTCGACCGGACGCGTCTTCCATGGCGCGCGCGAAGTGCCGCGTGTGGACCGTCCCGGCCCGGTGGCGCTCGAGGTAGAGCTTGACACCCGCCCAGAAGGCCTCGTCACCGACGACGGTGCGCAGCGTGTGGAGCACGAGCCCGCCCTTCTCGTAGAGGTGGCGGTCGAACACGTCCATGGGTTGGCGAAACAGGTAGCTGACAATCGGGCGGCGATAACGCCCGCCGTCTTCCCCGAGGTAGTTCTGGAGGCACTCCCAGAGGTGGTAGCTCGCCTCGTCGGCCCCGCGGTCCTGCGCGAACCACAGGTACTCGGTGTAGGTGGCCCAGCCCTCGTTGAGCCAACCCTGCGACCAGTCCTGGCAGGTGACGAGGTCGCCAAACCACTGGTGACCGAGCTCGTGGACCACGAGGCTGTCGAGGTCGGAATCGAGCGCGGCCGCGTCGTCGACGAGCACGCTGTCGACGAGCGTGGTGGCGGCGAGGTTTTCCATGCCCCCGAAGATGAAGTCGTGGACGACCACCTGGTCGTACCGGGGCCAGGGGTAGGGGCCGTAGAACTGCGACAGGAAGCGCACCATCTCCGGGGTCTTGCGGAAGGCGCGCTGCACCAGGCGAGCCGGGGTGCCGGCCGGGACGTAGTAGTCGATGGGCACGCTGCCCGAGCGGTCGCGATGGCGATCGAGCGGGGCCACCACGGCGGTGAGGAGGTAGGCCGGCATCGGGGACTCGACCAGCCAACTGTCACCCTCGGGGCGGCCATTGCCGATGACGACGTAGCCGGGCGGCGCGGTGATGCGCACCCGCCACGGGTGCTTCACCGAGGGGTGGTCGAGGCAGGGGAAGACGTAGTGGGCGTCCTCGTCCTGGCACTGGGTCCACGCCTCCGGCGGCCGCGCCGGGTCGGCCGGGGTGGGCCCGACGAAGTACAGCCCCCGCCGTGGCGAGCCCTGCCAGCCGATCACCACCTCCGGCACCCGCGCGAAGCGCAGCTTGCCGTCGGCATGGCGGAAGTGTACCGCCTCGCCCTCGGGCGTGGCCACGGCCGTGACCTCCAGCTCGTCGCAGTCGAGCGCGATCTCGGCGGGCGCCCCGGCCAGGGGGCGAAACTTGATGTGCGCCTCGCCCGAGAGAGTGCGTGCCACCGGGTCGATCGCGAGGCGGAGATCGTAAGACACGATGTCGGCGGCGCGATCGGGGGCGTAGTGGGGCTCGGCCCCGGGCTCGGCGAAGGCGCGGCGGGCCAGGGCCCAGCCGCCGAAGGCGCTCTCGAGGACCAGGGACTTGTCGGTGAGGCCGAAGTTGGGCACGCGGGCTCCGGGCGGCCGAGCGGCTAACCTCCCGGGCTGGGTGGCGTGGCACCGAGCGCCTGTGTGAAGTCGCCCAAGTCGGGCAAAAAGAGGGCTTCTCGCCTTGGCACGCGCCTTGCGGTATGGTGAGCCATGGACACCTACCGCGAGATCCGCAACACCCTCGTACACCGACTCGACCTGCACACCGGCCGCCAGGGCCGGATGGACGCCCATCTCCGCCGCCAGACTAGCGAGCTGCCCGACGACTGGACCGAGCGCGCCTCGGAGATCGGCAACGAGGAGGTGCTGGTGCAGCTCGACGACGCCGGCCGCCACGAGATCGAGGCGATGCGCTCGGCCATCGAGCGCATCGACAACGGCGAGTACGGCACCTGCGAGGCCTGCGGCGAGCCGATCCCTCTCGCCCGCCTCGAGGCCTTCCCCCTGGCGGTGCGCTGCGTGGAGTGCGAGGCCTGGGAGGAGAAGTTCGGCGGCTAGCCGGGTGGCTCGCGCCGGGAACTACCCCTGCGACTCGGTGCGCGAGGGGTCGGGCAAGAGGATGTAGCCGCGAGTGAGATCGCCGAGGAAGGCGCAGCCCGCCACGCCGTTCTCGCCGAGCCAGGCCGCCACGTAGGCCACGAGCAGCGCCTCGAGCCTCTCCTCGAGCTCGCCCAGCCGCGTGCCGTTGAGGTCGGGCAGGTGGGCGCTCATGAGCACGTCGAGCGCCTGCGAGGGCAACAGGCGCGGCGTGCCCGTGTAGAGCTTCTCCACGACCAACTCGCGCAGTCGCGCCACCCCCTCCTTGCGGCCGCCGATGGGGCCAGCCTTCATGCGCACCGGGCGGTCGATGCCGAAGAGCAGCACCTGCGCCGACTGGGTGTGCGTCTCGATCAGGCGCTCGGCCGCCTCCGAGGACGGGTTGATGTCGAAGCCCATGCGCACCAGCCCCTTCGCCATCGTGCGCGGGTGCGAGGCCGACACCGTGTTGTTGGCGTACTCGTCGATCCGGTAGCGGCTGAAGTGCTCGGCAAGCTGCTTGTCGCACGGCCGGCTGCCGGAGAGGTTCTCCACGATGATCGGCGCGTTCATCGCGAGGATGCAGCCGGTTCGCCCTCGGCTGCGGGCCAGCCAGCGGAGCGTGTCCTCGTGGGCACGCAGGCTGTCGGCGCTCACCACCCGCACGCCACCGTCGGCCGGCTCGAGGATCACCCCGCCCGAGCTGTCGCGCGGTGTCCAACCCAGATCAAGTCCCAGATACCTCATCAAACTCACCCGATCCTGCTCAAACTTTCCAGCGGCCCAGGAGCCCGGAGATCGCGAGGCGTGCCCCCGCGAACTTCGCCCCGCCGCTACGCCCGATCTCGACGAGGCCCTCTGCCATCGTCGCGAGCGCAGGTGTGTACGGATACCACCACATCTCCTTCGCCTGGAAGGACTTGTCGACCACCACGGTGCGCGGGTGTACCAGGCCCGCCAGCGCCCACTTCGAGCCGGTGGCGCCAAAGCCGCTCTCCTTGCGCCCACCCCAGGCCGCGCCGCCCATCGGGCCGGTGAAGCAGCAGTTGTTGACGAAGCTCACGCCGCACTCGACGCGCACCGCGAGCGCGGAGGCGCGCGCGTGGTCTCTCGACCAGACCGACACGCAGAGGCCGAAGGCCGAGTCATTGGCGAGCTCGACGGCCTGGTCTTCGGTGTCGAAGGCCGCCACCGGCACCACGGGACCGAAGGTTTCCTCGCGCATCAGGGCGCAGTCGGGGGGCACGTTCACCAGTACCGTGGCCGGGTAGTAGAACCCGGTGCCGACGGGTGCGCCGCCGCAGAGCACGCGGGCACCCCGCTCCACGGCCTCGGAAACCTGCGCGTGTACCTTCTCCAGGGCCTGCGCGCTGACCAGGGGGCCGAGATCCTCGCCCACGCGCAAGGCCTGCGCCGCGGCGACCAGGCGCTCCACGAAGACATCGTGGATACGACGGTCGACATACACCCGCTCGATGCTGGCGCAGTCCTGGCCGGCGTTGTGGAAGGCGCCCCAGGTGATGCCCGCCACGGTGCGATCGAGCTTGCAGTCGTGGAGGACAATAGCGGCGTCTTTGCTGCCGAGCTCGCAGGCGCTCGGGACGAGCTTGCTCGCCGCGTGGGCCGCCACCTTGCGACCGCCGGCCACGCTGCCGGTGAAGATGACCTTGTCGACACCGGCGTCGATCAACGCCGCTCCGTGCGCTGGCCCTCCGATCACGGTGACGACGAGGTCGGCCGGGAGCGAGGCCGCGAAGATCTCGGCGAGCAACGCCCCGCAGCGCGGCGCTAGCTCCGAGGGCTTGAGGGCGACGGCGTTGCCCGCGAGCAGCGCCGGCACGATGGTGCGCAGCGGCAGGTTGACGGGGTAGTTCCACGGCATGATGAGGCCGATCACCCCGAGCGCCTCGGGGACGACCTGCACCGACTTCATCGGGTAGTTCACGGGGTTGAGCGGCACCTCGACGGGGTCGAGCTCGTCGTCGATCATGTCGAGCCAGGCGGGGACGAGCTCCGAGGAGGTGACCACCTCGCTCGTCCAGGCCTCGCCGGCCGGCTTCCCGATCTCCTCGCCGAGTACGCGCACGATGTCGCGCCCCCGCGCGAGGAAGGCAGCGGCGAGTGCTTCCACGGCGGCCTTGCGCTCGTCGAGGGGGCGTGCTCGCCACAGGCGGCCGGCCGCGCGGGCGCGGTTCACGTGCGCGGGCACCTCGGAGAGCGGGGTGCAGGGCATCTCGCCCGCGCTCTCGCCGGTGCGAGGGTCGGTCAGCTGGAGGACATCGTTGCCGTCGGGGGGCATCAACGCCCCTTATCGCGACCGTTGCCCGCGCGCCCCGCGTCGGACAGCGCCCAGCGCA
>VGRQ01000435.1 GCA_016875315.1 Deltaproteobacteria bacterium
GTGAAGCCCCGCAGGGTGAGCGACGCCGCCTTGATGTTGAACGGGGAGCCGGGGTTGACCGAGGCGCCGTCCTTCGCCGCCGAGAGGTAGTCGCGGAGGTCGCGCATGCCCACCAGCGCGATCGACGCGGGGAACTGCCCGGGACGCAGGTGAAAGCCCGACCGGAGCTGGCGCAGGAAGTTCACCATCGGCTCGCCCAGCAGCACGTCGGCCTCGTCGACGAACAACACGAGCGGCCGGGGGGCCACCGCCACCGCCCAGGCGCGGAGCCAGGTGGCGAGCCGCGTGCCCGGTGCCCCGTCGGGGAGGGGCGGGAGCGTAACCAATGCCCCCGCGGGGTCACTGGATGCGGGTGCCGGAGGTGAGCATGAGGTCGCCGAAGGGGGGAATGTAGTAGGGCTCCCCGTCGAGCGTTCGAGACCAGCACTGGAGACGGCCATCGACAATGGCGCAGCCAGTCCACTCGTCGCAGAACAACGAACTGGGCACGGCGCCGAATTTCGGGCCCCGGAGGGGCCAGTGCTCTCGCTCCTGGTCGGCCTCGGACCAGTCCCACCACGCGAAATGGAGCTGGCCCTCGGCGTCTATCCAGCAGTGAGCGGTACCACCGCCGGCTGCGAAGGCACTCGCGTCGGTGGGTTGCGGACCCAACTCGAGCGGCTCGGCCATCTGCACCTCGCCGCTGCCGTCACCCGTCATGGTGTACAAGCGGAGCACACCGTCGGTGCCCGAGCTCAAGATTGAGAGGGAACTGAGCGACAGACCGCTGTACGCGGGGTCGGGAAGCTCTCCCAGAGTAGTGTAGAAGTATGAGTCGATCCACCCTGCGGTGCCGTCGCGACGTAGGATTGCCAGCGCGCTGCCCGTCGACCACAGCGCTACAGCGTCGCCGAGGTGATCTTCGACGCCTTCCGGTGGTGATCCGGACTGGCATTCGCAAGAAGGCACTCGATCAGCGAAGGTCGCGCACCAGCATGGCTCATTGACCTCGAACGCGCCGATGCTGGTTGGGCTGTCCCAATCGGCCGCCCGCTGCGGCTCCGGCGGGTGCGTCTCGGAGCGGCGCCAGGTTTCACCTGTCGCGTCGACCGCCACCCAGGGCTCGGGCATGCCCGCGTGCGCGTACTCCCAGTCTGACTCTGGTACTGATACCCGAGTCAGAGGCCCGAGTTCCGCCCACCACCCGGGCGTGTCGGTGCAGTCACGACGGCAGGCGCCGTCCGGGCAGAGGGAGTCCTCGTCGCAGGTTCCGAAGGTGACATTGCCGGATGGGTCGAGCACCACGCTGTTGAACTCCCTCTGGATGCTCTGAAGCTCGGACCAGCCCTCGCCCGGCGCCTCGTACACTGCCCAGCCCGTGTCGTGGGTGGCAGGCGAGGTGCGCGTGGAGTCCTTCTCCTCGGTTCCCCCCGGGCAGGCGAGGAGGCTCGACAGGGCGAGGAGCCCGGTCACGGCCAGGTCCATCCGGGTGCCCAGGCCACCCGCGCGGCGCCCACCCGCGCGTCGATGGCGGCGGGGCGAATCGCCTCGACCGGGGGCAGTTGCTCCACCACTCGCTCTGCCCAGGCCAGCCCGGGAGGCAGCGAGGCCCGCAGCCCGGTGGCGGGGTACAAGTCGATCTCCTCGGCCTCCCAGGGCGTGCCGTCGAAGAGGCTGAGCCACGGCGGTGGCCAGTCGGGCTCGGACCCGGGCTCGCGGTCGGTGAGGCCCGTGTAGCTGTCCGGTCGCTCGAGGTCGAAGTCCTCGTCGAAGAACTCGGGCTCGCAGCCCAGGCCCGTGATGAAGCCCGTGAGCGCCTCGCGCTGGCTGCAATCGAGCGCGTTCCACGCGTCGCAGAGTCCGCCGGACGTGGCCTGCTGCAGGAGGTCCGCGAGCAGGCCGCCCGTGCGGACGGGCTGCGATTGCCGGTCGGCGTCGAGGGTGCCGAGGAGCGAGCGGAGCACCTCGCGCTGCTCTGGCGTGCGCATCCAGCAGATCAACTCGAACAGCCCTGGCGCGGCGCGGTCGAGGTTCTCCTCGATGTCGCCCTCTTCCTCGTGCACCCCGAGTGACTGGGCGTAGCTCAGGAGGAACCAGTCCATCACCACTTGTCGCCAGTACGCGGCGACGGCGTGGGCCACGCTGGTGCCGCCGAGGATCTCGACGAGGCAGGCCGTTTCCGTTGACCCCGCGAGTTCCGCGCGGACGGCGTCGGCAAGCGGGCCGGTGAGCGAGGCGAGGTCGGCGAGCACCAGCGGCGGCATGTCGCAGTGGAGCAGCTCGCGGAGCATCACCGTGGCCAGGCGCAGGGCGCCCACGAACTGGAGGGTGGGCGAGGCCAGGTCGGCCCAGCGCTGGCGCTCGTCGTCGATTACCCGCGGCCTGTCGCCGAGGCCCGCGATGGCCTCGCCGTTGGACCACTCGTTGCCCGGGGAGGGGTCGTACGTCGCCTCGTAGTTCTTGAAGTAGAAGTCGCGGGCGGTGTCGCTCGCGCGGACGATGGGGACGTTCAGGATCGAGAGCGCGAGAGGGGTGATTCGCCCTCCGGTGGCGGAGGAGGCCCAGCCATCGGTGCTGCCGCTTTCGTACTCGTGCCCGTAGTAAGATTCCGCAAACTCAACGATGTACCCGGCGTACTCTGCGAGTTCGGTATGGTGGGTCGTCGGCTTCGAATCGCGTTCGAGAATCTCCTCCAATCGGTCGTAGGTTCCATTGCCGCCTTTGGGGTTGGAGTACGCCACGACCCCCTCCCTCAACGACTCCGCGAGGGCCACGAGGGTCTCCCGGTCCATCCCTGTCACCTCCTCGTGGATATCGGCGTCGTCGCCGGAGAAAAAGGCCTCGACGTCCTCGAGGTCGTCCACGAGGTCGCACACTTCCGCGATGCCGAGTAGCAGCCGCGCCAGTGCCTCGTTGGGGTCGATACCCTCCTCTGCGGCTGATTCAATGGTGTCGGCGGCGGCTTTCCAGTCGTCGTCGAAGACCACGATCGCGAGGAGGACTGCGAGGAGCAGTCCGACGCCCGGCACGAACGCGGTGACGACGGCGAGGACCGCGACGCTCTTGCGTACCCCGCGGACGACGTCGGCCAGGTCCCGCATCGTGGAGCGGAATTCCCTGGGGAGGCCAACGCTGGTAGTGTACACTACCTGGTACACGGTGATGGGAAGCCCCCCGGGTCCCTCGCCCTCGCCGATGGCGACGCTGCTGATACCGGGGAACGTGGCAATCTTCGCAGCCACGTTCAGCGGCCAGACATAGGTGCCCGGCGACGCGGCATCCCCCGCGAGCGTCCGCAGGACCGTGGGGGAGTCTTCGTTGTAGAGCGCCTGGCGCAGGGGGTCGGCGCCCCGCGTCCCCGCCACGTAGTAAGCCCCGTGGAGCACCCGGGCGCTGAAGCGCAGGGCGAAGTCGCGGAACCAGGTGCCCTTCACCAGGTCCCAGGAGCCGGGGCCCCGCTGGGTATCTTTCCAGTCTTCAAGCGAGTCCATCCCCGTGCAGCTCGCCGCGAGCAGCGTGCCCATCACCAGCCGCGAGGGGTAGGACTGGAGGATGCGCCCGGCGGCGCGGCAGCGGTTGACGTCGCGCTCGCCCAGCGGGTCGGCCCAGCTTCGCGGCGCGGCGCGGCCGTCGCTGCCTGTCTCCTCGCCGGTCCAGTAGTGCATCGGCTCGTCGGGCCGGGGCGCGGTCCACTGGAGGACATCGTTCACGATGAACGACTGGTCGGGGAGCCAGGAAACCCGGGTGCCGTAGGGCGACACCCCGACGTCGCGGTAGTGATACTCCAGCGACTCCCGGAGCGACCACCTGTCTGGCAGCGCGTCCCCGCGCGGCTCCGTCCAGGGCATGGCTAGGACTTGAGCTCGACCTGGAGCATGACGCTGAGCCGCGCGGACTCCTGCGCGGCGCCCGACGCGTTGCACACCTCGATGGCGAAGCGGAGGAGGGGTCCGAAGTTCGCGTCGTCGCTGTACCACGCCCCGATCGTACCCGTCTGCGGCCCGGTCAGCGGCGCGAAGATCTCCACCGGGGTGGACCAGGTGCGCCCGAGCGCGCTCCACGCCATCGTCACCCGGCCCTTGAAGTTGGCGGTGGCCCCCTCGGCCACCCAGATGGCGCGGATCTTGGCGATCGCCGGCCCGAGCTCGCGCAGCTCGGCGATGTCCTTGAGGTCGACCAGGTAGTTGACGGTGCCGTCGCTGCGGTACAGGTCCTCGAGGCAGACGGGGACCATGATCACCTTCGGCATGCCGCTCCCGCCGCGCGAGAAGCTGCGGCGGCGAGTGGCGTCCCGCGAGGCATTCAGCGCGCGGTCGAACGAGTTGTCTGTAGCGATGGGCATGGACTCTTCCCCGGCGGCAAAGCAGCCGCAATCAGATTGGCGTTGGCGCATGGTCTCCCAGTGCGTGCGAGTCATGTAGCCGATGCTCGTCGCGACGTGCATGCAAAAAAAAACGATGCGCTCCTTGTAATATATACTACAACATGGTCGCGACACATTTTTAATTGAGGTGTATCAGGCCCCCCGCAGCCGCAGCGTCTTGCCGCCGGCCACGACGTCGCGGCTCCATATCCGCTCGTCCCACGAGATCCCCGGGCGCTGGTCGAACACCAGGAGCCAGCCCTCGGTCTCGCCGAGGCGGTCGAGGTAGGCGGCGAGCTGGGCCTGCCCCTCGCGGAGCACG
>VGRQ01000436.1 GCA_016875315.1 Deltaproteobacteria bacterium
GGGTGGGTGAGCTTGAGCCGCTCCCGGAGCCGGGCAGCGAAGGCCACGGGGTCGTCCGCGTCGACCACGCCGCCGAGCTCCAGGAACTGCTCCAGCACCGCCGGGTGGTAGCGGCGCGAGAGGCGGTCGAGCCGGGTGGCGAAGCGGCCGGCGCGATCGGTCACCTGGGCGAGCAACTCGCCGGAGATCTGGTGCTCGCCCGCGCTCACGTCGAGGTGCTTCACGCCCTGCTCGAGGAGGAAGGCCTCCTTCGCACCGTCGTCGCGCAGGTAGAGCTCGGTCTTGCCGCGCTTGGCCCGGTAGAGCGGCGGCTGGGCGATGTAGAGGTTGCCGCTGGTCACCAGCGTGGCCATCTGCCGGTAGAAGAACGTGAGCAACAAGGTGCGGATGTGACTGCCGTCGACGTCGGCGTCGGTCATGATGATGATGCGATGGTAGCGGAGCCGTCCCGCGTCGAACTCCTCGCCGATCCCGCAGCCGAGCGCCGACACGAGGTTCTGGATCTGCTCCGAGGACAGCATCTTCTCGAGGCGGGCCTTCTCCACGTTGAGGATCTTGCCGCGCAGCGGCAGGACGGCCTGGTACTTGCGGTCGCGACCCTGCTTGGCGGTGCCACCGGCCGAGTCGCCCTCGACCAGGTAGAGCTCGCAGCGAGTGGGATCGCGCTCCTGGCAGTCAGCCAGCTTGCCGGGCAGACCCCCGCCGTCGAAGGCGGTCTTGCGGCGCGCCAGGTCGCGCGCCTTCCGCGCCGCCTCGCGCGCCCGCGCCGCGTCGATCGCCTTGTTGACGATCGACTTGGCGATGGCCGGGTGCTCGTCCATCCACACCGCGAGCTGCTCGTTGACGATGGCCTCGGTGAGGCCCTTGGCATCGCTGTTGCCGAGCTTGGTCTTCGTCTGGCCTTCGAACTGGGGGTGGCTGATCTTCACCGACACCACGGCGGTGAGGCCCTCCCGGATGTCTTCCCCCGACACCGCCACCTCGCCCTTGGCGTTCTTGAGGAGGTTCTGCGCCTGTGCGTAGGCGTTGACGGTGCGGGTGAGCGCGGCGCGGAAGCCGGCCACGTGGGTGCCGCCCTCGATGGTGTTGATGTTGTTGGCGAAGCTGCAGACCGTCTCGTTGTAGGAGCCGTTCCACTGCAGGGCGATCTCCACCTCGAGGCCCTCCTTGCCGCCCTTGAGGTAGACCGGCGGGTGTACCGCCTCGCGGCCGGTGTTGAGGTACTCCACGAAGCTGCGGATGCCGCCCTCGTAGAACAAGTCGTCGGTCCGCTCGCTGCGCCGGTCGGCAAGGACGATGCGCAGGCCCTTGTTGAGGAAGGCCAGCTCGCGCAGCCGGTTGGCGAGGATCTCGTACTGGAAGTCGGTGGTCTCGGTGAAGATGGTGGGATCGGGCAGGAAGCGCACGCGGGTGCCGCGCTTGTCGCTCGGGCCCTTCTTCTCGAGGTCGGTGACGGGCAATCCGCGCTCGAAGCGCTCGGCGTGGTGGAAACCGTCGCGCCAGATGTCGAGGAACAGCACCTCGGAGAGCGCGTTGACACAGCTCACGCCCACGCCGTGGAGGCCGCCGGACACCTTGTAGCCGCCGCCGCCGAACTTGCCGCCCGCGTGGAGCTTGGTGAGCACCACCTCGGCGGCGGGGCGGCCCTCCTTCTCGATGATGTCGACCGGGATGCCGCGGCCGTCGTCTTCCACCGAGCAGCTGCCGTCTTCGTGGAGCACCACGTTGATCACCTTGCAGTGGCCGGCCAGCGCCTCGTCGACCGAGTTGTCGACCACCTCGTAGACCAGGTGGTGCAGGCCGCGGCTGCCGACGTCGCCGATGTACATCGAGGGGCGCACGCGCACCGCCTCCAGCCCCTCCATGACGGTGATGCTCGACGCGGAGTAGTCGCCCTGGACCGGCGCATCCATGGCGCTCGCCTCGGCTTCGGGGACGCTGTCTTCTTTCGGGTCGGGCAAGGGGCCTCCGCGCGGGCATGCGCGCGCGCGAAAGCTATCCCAGTGGCGGTGTCCTAGCCCTGCGCGAGGCGCGCGACGCCGGCCTCCACCTCGAGCACCCGCATCCCATCGATGCCGCCGGGGAGGAAGCGGCGATCGGTGGTGGTGAGGAAGACCTGCGCCCCGAGCGTCCCCAGCGTGTGGACCAGTCGCGACGTGCGACCGGGGTCGAGCTCGCTCCCCACGTCATCGACGAGGAACAGGGGCGTCTCCCCCTCGGCCCGCGCGCTGGCGAGCTCCGCGAGCTTCCAGGCCAGGACCAGCGACCGGGCCTGTCCCTGCGAGGCGTAGGCGCGGGCAGGCTTGCCGTCGACGAGGAGCTCCAGGTCGTCGCGCTGGGGACCGGCGAGGAGGCGCCGGGCATCACGCTCGCCCGGCCTCGCCGCGTGCAGCGCGCGGAGGACGGTCTCGGCGTCGCCAGCGAGGTTCGGCCGGTAGCGCACGGCGCAGCTCTCCCCCGCGCCGAAGGCGGCGTGGAAGTCGCGCATGCGGCCCGCCATCGCCGCCACGGTGTCGGCGCGTCGCGACACCACGCGGACGATGAGCGCGGAGAGCTGCTCGTCGATGGCGTCGAGGGTGGGACCGTCGGCGCGACCGCCACGCACGAGGGCGGCCTTCTGCTCGAGCGCGCGGCGGCACTGCTGTGACAGCGACAGGTAGCTGGGCTCCAGCGTCAGCGAGGCCCGGTCGAGCAGGGCACGGCGCAGCGCCGGCTCGCCCCGGACGATGCCGACGTCGGCGGGCACGAAGTAGCTGGCGCGGAGGCTCCGGAGCCAGGCCACGGCATCGACGTTCCGGTCTTCACGGCGCAGGCCCCGCCCGCCCTCGCCCCAGGACCACGTGAAGCGGCGGCTGAAGCCCTCCGACTCGGCGTAGCCCTCGACGGCGGCCTCCAGCGCCCCCTGCCGGAGGAGCTCGGCGGGGCGCGCGGTGCGGAAGCTCCGGAGGGTGCCGAGCACGCCCACCGCCTCGAGCCAGTTGGTCTTGCCTTGCCCGTTGGGGCCGCAGAAGGCGACGATCGGCGCGTCGACGTCGATCACGGCAGGGACGAGGTTGCGGAAGCCCGTGGTGCCGACGCGAAGCAGCCGCACGAGCCTGGCCTAGTCGAGGCGAACGGGCATCACGACGAACAGCGCGCTGTCGTCGTCCATGTCGCGGACGATGCAGGGCGACAGCGCGTCGCCGAGCTCCACCGACACGCGCGTGCCGTCGATCACCGCCAGCACCTCGCCCACGAAGCGGGCGTTGAAGCCCATCGCGATCGGCTCGCCGCTGTACTCCATCGGCACCTCGTCCTTGGAGTCGCCGGCGTCGAGCTTGCGGGCGCTGAGCACCAGGCCCTCCGAGCTGAACTGGAACTTCACCGAGTTGCTCGCATCGGTGGCGAGGATCGACACGCTCTTCAGCGCCTCGCGGAAGGCGTCTTTCTCCAGGATCGCGCGTCGCTTGAAGCTCGTGGGCAAGACCTGCCGGTAGTCGGGGAAGTCGGCCTCCAGCAGGCGGACGTGAACCAGCACCCCGGGCCACTGCACCAGCGCCGCGCGCTCGCCGAAGCTGATGCCCACCTCGCCCTCGTAGCCCTCGAGCAACTTGCGGACTTCACCGAGGCCTTTCCGCGGCAGGAGCATCTTGCGGCCGATGCCGAGCTCGCCGCGGTAGGGGGCCTGGGCCCAGGAGAGGCGGTTGCCATCGGTGCCGACGAAGCGCACCACGGCGCCGGAGGTGGTGCTGGTGTCCTCGACGTGGGCCCCGTTGAGGCCGTAGCGATTGTCGTCGCCCGCCACCGAGAAGTGGACGCGGTCGATGGTGCGCCGCAGCCCGCCGGCATCCACGGTCATGGTGCGCGCCTGGTCGAGCGCCGGGGTGACCGGGAACTCGGTGGCCGCGAAGGTGGTGAGGTTGTACACCGCCGAGCCGGACCGCACCTCGAGTCGACCGTTGTCGAGCAACTTCAGGGTGACGATGTCGCCCCGCAGCACCTTGGCGGCCTGGAAGAAGTTGGTGGCATCGACCGCCACCTCGCCCGGCGTCTTGATGGTCGCCGCGTAGTCGGCGATGAGCGTGATCGCCTTGTCGGTGGCGGTGGCGCGGAGCGTTTCACCGCTGGCCTGGAGGAGCACGGAGGAGAGGATGGGCGACGTGGAGCGCTTCTCCGCGATGCCCTGGGCACGGGCCAGGGCGCGCACGAGTTCGTCGCGGTGGATGAGGAGGTCCATGGGAGGGGCACCGTAGAAACAACAAAGACTATTCTGTTGAAGATGATCCTGTTGATGCTTGATGTGGCCTGTGGAGAGTATGGATATGTCGAAAAGCCGAGCTTCCCGGCGACTCGAGGCCCGGGATAAGTCGCCGCTGGCGACCGCGGAAGTCGACCACTTGTCCCGGCTGGCCGAGGGGGTCGGTCGGCACCTGCGGAGAAGGGGTCGAGTTGCCGGCTGCTTGTCCCGGGCCAGCTCGTAGCTTGTCGACAGGCTTGTCCACAGGGCCCGCCCCGAGGCCCAGGGGACTAGTGGTTCCATTCGGAATTGTGGCGTTATTCTCTTGACACGTCAAGGCTTGCATGTGATCGGGGTACGATCCCGGTGGTCCCGTGCCGCGCCCCTCGACTCGCCCCCCGCTGTTGCTTGAGCCCGACGTCGCCGCGCGGCTCGGCGAGCTCG
>VGRQ01000437.1 GCA_016875315.1 Deltaproteobacteria bacterium
AGACGATGCATCCGAACGGCGAGACCACCACCGGCGGGCGGCTGCCGGTGGAGCAGTGGGCGGTGCGTCGCTGGGTGTCGACGGTGAGCGGCACGGTTCACCTGTCGGGACACCTCGCCAAGATGGCGATCGACGGCGAGACCAACGGCGTCAACGGCTACGTGTACGTCGACGGCGTGATGCGCTGGGCCTGGTACATCGAGGGCTGGGACGACGCCGGCGCGGATCTCGACAAGGACGTCGACGTGGGCGTGGGCTCCACCGTCGACTTCATCCTCGACCCGCGCGACAGCGACGACCGGTCAGACCGCAGCTACTTCTACGCGACGATCTCGCAGTAGGGGGGGGCACCCCTGCGCGGTGCCCCCACCGGCGGGTGCAAAATAGGCTAGTAGAAGGTGGCGCCGGGCCCCTCGTTGGGGCGGCCGTCGAAGCTCTCGAGCACCGCCACGGCGGCCTCGGCGGCGCACTTGATCTCCTCCTCGTCGCCCCCGAGGTAGACCCGGCCGAAGGCGCCGAAGCTGATCACCTCGAGGATGTCGACCTTCGCGGCCTTCTCCGCCTCGTTGGCAGCGATGAGCGCGTAGCCGGCGGGGTGGACCTCCATCACGTAGAGCGTTCGTCCCTCGTCGAGGAAGTTGCCATGGCGCATGCGGTTGGTGATCTGCGCGTGGTAGCCGTGAACGCCGGTGATCGTCTGCGCGCTCACCAGCCGCGGCTTGAGACGGTCTTTCTCGGAGAGGTCGAGCGCGGTGAGCACCGCCTCGCCCGCGGCCCGGATCTGGCCCTGGTCGTAGTGCTGCAACTGCAGGCAACCGAACTGCCGTTCCACGATCTGCATGCCCGGCGTGCAGCTGGTGCGCTTGAGCGCGATGTCGGTGACGATGTTGATGTCCATCCCCGGCGCCACCTCGAAGAACAGGGCGGCCTGCCGTTCCAGCGGCATGTAGCCCCGGCTCACGGTCGCCAGGAACGACGCCGTCTGCGGCTGGAGGATGTCGATGTAGGTGAAACAGCGCAGCTCGATGGCCATGAGCGGCCCGCTATCGCACGGCGAGCGACAGCGCCTTGCTGGGGCACGCGGGCACGCACGCGGGCTCGCCGCCGAGCGGCGCGCAGCCATCGCACTTCACCGCGATGTCGAGGTCGACCACGCGGCGGATGGCGCCGTGGGGGCAGGCGGCGATGCACTTGCCGCAGCCGGTGCAGCGCGACTCGATGAGATCCACCCGGCCGTCGCGGAAACGCAGGAGCGCGTCGTGGGGGCAAACCGGCACGCAGGGGCTCTCGGCGCAATGGAAACAGACGTCGAGCGCGGGGAGGCCGGCCACCTCGCGCACGCGCAGGCGGCGGCGCTCGAGCACCCGCGGGTCGTCGGGCACGAGATCGTGCCAGCCGTAGCGGGTTTCCACGCACGCCACCTCGCAGAGGCCACAGGGCGCGCAGGCGGCGGGGTCGAGGACGGGGAAGCGCGCGGGCACGGGTGCGACCTATCGCCTCCAGGCGTGATATCTTCCCGGCGATGATCGCCCTCCTCATTGCCCTCGTCGCTTGCGACGCCGACTGCAACAAGCCCAACCGCGTCAACGGCACCTACGCGGTGTTCCACGACGTGCTGAACATGTCGACCGACGGCGCGGCCAAGGCGGCGAGTGCCACCGTCGAGGGCTACGACGACGTGAGCTACTCGGCGCTGGTCAACGGCTGGTGGCGGTGGGATCTCACCTACGAGGCCGCGAGCGACAGCGTCAACATCACCGCGATCGACGTGCGCGAGCGCATGGGCGACCCGGCCGAGGTCGACGGCCAGAGCGTCACGTGGACGGGCAGCTTCGTGGCCCACGAGGACAACTGCAACAGCTTCGACATGAAGCTCAACGGCACGTGGACCTCGTCGCAAGACACGATTCACGCGTTCAAGTACGAGTCGACGGTGTCCTGGTCGGGCGACGGCTTCGCCGGCGACTACACCTACAGCGACACCTACACCGTGGGCGACGGCGTGGAGTCGGAGGGTGGCATCACCGGCGCCTCGGGCGACGTGATCGCGGTGCTCCAGGTCGAGGGTTTCGACACCGGCTTCGCGCAGTAGCCGTTGCCCGCGCGTTAGCCGCGGCGGGCCATGTACAACCTCCTCATCGCGGGCGGCGCTTCGCTCCTCGGCTATGGCCTCGGCGCGTGGGCCGCCGGTTGGATCGCGGGCTTCGTGCCGGCGCTCCTCGTGTTCATCGCCGCCTTCTTCTTGCTCGCGCGCCGCACCGGCAAGCAAGTGGAGACGATCTTCAAGCTGGCGATGGAGCAGCTCCAGGGTGGCCAGATGGCGGCGGCGCGCACCACGATGGAGAGCGCCCTGCCGCTGGGCAAGTGGCAGATCCTCGTGGAGAAGCAGGTAGAGGCGCAGCTCGGCGGGCTCGACTACCTCGAGGCCTGCTCGATGATGATGCAGCGGCAGGTCACGGCCTCCAAGGAGCGCTTCGCCAGCGCCAAGGCGCACCTGCAGAAGTCGTGGAATCGCGACTGGCGTGCCCGCGCCATGCTCGCCGCCTGCCAGCACCGCGAGAACGACACCGACGGCGCGCACAAGACGCTGGCCGAGGCCGAGGGACCGGCCAGCAACGAGGCCCTGTTCTTCGGGGTGTGGGCCTACATCCTCAACGAGGCGCGGCGTCGCGACGAGGCCCTGCAAGTCGTCGGCCGCGGGCTCAAGGGGTCGCCCAAGTCAGCGGGGCTCATCGCGGTGCAGGAGGCGATGCAGAACCGGAAGAAGCCCGACTTCAAGGTCTTCGGCGAGCCCTGGTACCAGTTCTTCCCCGAGCACATCCCGCAGGAGGTGCTCATCGAGCAGGCCCGCGCCGCCGGGAAACTACCCAAGAACTTCGCCGCCAACCAGGGCTTCGGCCCGCCCCAGCCGCACCTCGGCGGGAGGCCGCGCTAGGCCATGAAGAAACTCCCCCACCCCGCGATCTACGCGCTTCTCTACTTCCCTTTCGGCGCGATGGGCGGCTTCGTCGCCGTGGCGATGACCTTCCTCGCCACCAAGAACGGGCTCACCATCACCGAGGGCGCGCTCTTCGGCGCGGTGCAGCTCGCCATCTCCTGGATGAAGTGGACCTGGGCGCCGGTGGTCGACGTCACCCTCACGCCCAAGCGCTGGTACCACATCGCCACGAGCACCTCGGCCGTGGCGGTGATCGGGCTGGCGTCGTTCCCCATCAACCAGGAGAACATGGCGCTCTTGCTGGCGATCGTCGCGGCCGGCGCGGTGGTCAACAGCATCGTCGGCATGTCGGTGGAGGCGATCATGGCCCACGCCACGCCGGAGGCGGAGCAGGGCCGGGCCTCGGGCTGGTTCCAGGTGGGCAACCTTGGCGGCAGCGGCGTGGGCGGCGGGCTCGGGCTCATCATGCTCGAGGGCTTGCCCTGGCCCTGGCTGGCCGGGGTGATCATGGGCGCCTCCTTCCTGCTCTGCGGGATCGGCCTGCGCTGGCTCCCCGACACGCCCCACCACGAGGTGGAAGGCGGCGTGCTCGGCGCCCTGCGCAAGGTGGGTCGCGACATCGCCGACATGGGACGCAGCAAGGGCGGGCTCCTCGCCGCGATCCTGTGTTTCTCGCCGGTGGGCACCGGCGCGGCGGCGGGCGTGCTCACCCAGGCGGCGGTGGCGGCCGAGTGGGGCGCCGGCGCGCGCGAGGTGGCCACCATCCAGGGCACGGTGGCCGGGGTGATCATGGCGCTCGGTTGCCTCGTCGGGGGCTACGCCTGCGACCGGATGCGCCCGCGCACGGCGTACGCCGTGTTCGGCATCTTGCTGGGCATGGTGGCGGTGGGCATGGCCTACTCGCCGCGGACGGTGGCGATGTTCGTGGGCTGGTCGATGGTCTACAACTTCGGCGTGGGCCTTGCCTACGCGGCCTTCACCGCCACCGTGCTCAACGCGATGGGCACGGGCTCGGCGGCGACCAAGTACAACCTCTACGCCTCGATCTCGAACTTCCCCATCTGGTGGCTCGGGCTGCTGCTGGCCTGGACCGCCGACCCGACCCAGAATGCCGTCGCGACGGTCCCGTGGCTCGGGAGCCTCGCCGCGATGGTCGACCGTCACCTCGGCCACACGCCGCACGACATGCTCGTCCTCGAGGCGCTCATCGGCGTGGTGGGCGTGAGCGTGTTCTTCGTGATGTCGCGCGTGGTGGGGCGTTCGCGGTTGCCGGACACGGTGGGCTAACCAGCGGCGCCGCCCGGCCCCGGGACGGCGCCGCGCGGGCGAGGTCAGGTCGGGGTCTGCAGTGACGCCGCCCACCGCGCCACGAACGTGGCGGGCGCCTCGACGCGCGCGCCATGCCGGGCCTCGGGCGGGAAGTCGCGGAGGTTCCCGGTGACCAGCGCGTCGGCGCAGGCGGCAACGGCCACCTCGAGGAAGGGCAGGTCGTCCGGGTCGGGGAGTGCCACGGCAAGCGGGGGCGCCGTGACGCGCTCGGCGACGCGATCGAGGTAGTCGAGCAACCGGTCCCGTTCTTCCGGGTCGATCTTCAGGCGAGGGCGAGCGAGCACGTCGTGGTACTCGGCCAGGATCCGGTCGTCGCACAGGAGCCCGAGGCTGCCGGCCACGACGCCATCGAGCACGCGTCCCGGGGGCCCGTGGG
>VGRQ01000438.1 GCA_016875315.1 Deltaproteobacteria bacterium
GCCGCATCGACGAACGCGCGCGACAAGCCGACGTCCCGGACGATCAGGTTCACGCGGCGTCGACACCGCCCGACGCAGTGCGCCTCATCCTCGAACTCCTTCCCAAGTACACGAAGCGAATGCGCCATGTCTAGCCTGGTGGGCGGCACCATTGAGCGGGTCTCGTCGCCATGTCAAGGCCCCCTTTCGTGAACGCGAACCCCGACGGGTGAGGTGAACAGTGGCGGGCCAGCGCGCCCGCCGCTGGAGCCCGCTCGTGCCGACCGCGTTCCGCGAATCCAACCTCACGCCCGCGCAGCGCCAGGCCCGGGCCGCCGAACTGCTGGCCACTGCCGTCCGCCGGTGGCTCGCCCGGCCCGGCGGCAACATCGAGCCTGGGCCGCATCGAAAAGCCCAGCGCTCTCGACTTGACGGTGCGGAAGATGATCGCACTGATCGGTCGCGCCGTACCCCACAACGGGAGAGCGGCGGGATCGGAGGCGTTGCATGCCCGTAGACGTCGCGGCGGAACTGCGGAGGTTGAACCAGACGCCCGTGCCGGACCTGAAGGCCCGGTACGCGGAGGTGTTCGGCGAGGCGACCCGGTCGAACAACCGGGACTACCTGGTCAAGCGGATCATCTGGCGGCTCCAGGCCCGGGAGGAGGGCGACCTGTCGGCCCGCGCCCGCCGCGGGGCCGAGGAACTGGCCGACGACGCCGACCTGCGGACGCGTGCGCCCAAGGCGGAGCCGCACGCGAACGGTCTGCCCCTCGTCGCGTCGATCCGCGTCCCACGGATGTCGCCGGCGCCGACGCCCGGGATGGTCCTGACGCGGGAGTACAAGGGCCGGCTGATCGCCGCGAGGGTGCTGCCCAAGGGGTACGAGTACGAGGGCAAGGTCTACCGGTCGCTGACGGCGATCGCCAACGAGGTCACGGGCGGGCATTGGAACGGCCGGTTGTTCTTCCGGCTCGGACGCGGCCAGAAGGCTGAACCGCAGGAGACCACCGCATGAGCCGGCGCACCCCGCCCACGCCCCCCCACCCCGTCGTCCGCTGCGCCGTCTACACCCGCAAGAGCAGCGAGGAGGGCCTCGAGCAGGAGTTCAACTCCCTCGACGCCCAGCGCGAGAGCGCCGAGGCGTACATCGCCAGCCAGAAGGGCGAGGGGTGGGTCTGTCTGCCCGAGCGGTACGACGACGGTGGATACACGGGCGGGAACATCGAGCGGCCGGCGGTCCAACGCCTCCTGGCGGACATCGAGGCGGGTCGGATCGACTGCGTGGTCGTCTACAAGGTGGACCGCCTCAGCCGGTCGCTCATGGACTTCGCGCGGATGATGGAGACGTTTGACAAGCACAAGGTCTCGTTCGTCTCCGTGACCCAGCAGTTCAACACGACGCAGTCGATGGGGCGGCTGACGCTGAACATCCTGCTGTCCTTTGCCCAGTTCGAGCGCGAGATCATCTCGGAGCGCACGCGCGACAAGATCGCCGCAGCCCGGCGCAAGGGGAAGTGGGCCGGGGGTAAGCCGATCCTCGGCTACGACCTTGTGGACTCGAAGTTGGTGGTGAACGAGAGCGAGGCCTGCCGCGTCCGCGAGATCTTCGCGCTGTACGTGCGGCTGGAATCCATCGGCCGCACCGTCGAGGCGCTCCGGGAGCGCGGCTGGCGGGCGAAGCAGTGGACCACCCGCGACGAGCGGCCCGTCGGCGGCCAGGAGATCACAAAGGCGTATCTGCACCGGCTGCTGACCAACGTGGCGTACCTCGGCAAGGTCCGCTACCACGAGCAGGTCTTCGACGGCGAGCACGCCGCGATCGTGGACGCGGACCTCTGGCGGCGTGCCCAGGCGATCCTGACCGAGAACGGCCGGACCGGCGGCACGGAGGTCATGAACAAGCACGGGGCGCTCCTCAAGGGCGTCCTGCGCTGCGGCGCCTGCGACAAGCCGATGACGCACGTGTTCACGGAGAAGCCCGGGGGGAAGCTGTACCGCTACTACACGTGCTTCACGGCCCAGTCGCGCGGGTACCACGCGTGTCCCTCCAAATCCCTGCCCGCCCAGCAAATCGAGGACTTCGTCGTCGAGCGCATCAAGGCGCTCGGCCGGGACCGCGAACTGGTGACGATGATCCTTGACCACGCGCAATCCCAGGACCGCGAGCGTGTCGAGGTCCTCGAGGGGGAACTGGCGACGATCGAGCGCGAGATGAAGTGGCTCGCCAGCGAGACGCGGCACCTGGCCGGCGCGAACGGGGCCGGGACGGAGCGGCTCGCCGAAGTCACCGACCGGACCAGCACGGTCGAGGCCCGCGCCCGCGAGGTCCGTGAGGAGATGGACACGATCAACCGCCGGCTGATCGGCCGCGACCAGGTCGAGGCCGGAGCGTCGGCCTTCGACCCGCTCTGGCACTCGCTCAGCACGCGCGAGCGGACCTCGCTCGTGCGGCTGATCGTCCGGCGCGTCGAGTACAACGGCGGGAAAGGGGAGATCAGCATGACCTTCCACCCGGAAACGGAGTGGCTGGCAGTGGAGGTAGCCCGATGAGCGACGGGGCGACGGTGACGTTCCAGGTTCACTTGGGCGCGGGCCCGCGGACGCAGAAGGAAATCCGGCTCGGCGCCGCGCCGCCCGCCGTAGCGCCCCCGCCTGGGCGCATCCCGCGCGTCGCCAGGCTCATGGCTCTGGCGATCCGGTTTGAGCGACTGGTGCGGAGCGGCGAGGTGCGGGACTACGCCGAGATCGCGCGGCTCGGCCACGTCACGCGGGCCCGGATGAGCCAGATCACCAACCTGCTCAACCTCGCCCCGGACATTCAAGAGGCGATCCTGTTCCTGCCCCGCGTCGCCAAGGGGGACGTCGGCATCACAGAGCGCCACCTGCGGCCCATCGTGGCGTGCCCGGACTGGCGGGAGCAGCGCCGGATGTGGAAAAGCCTGACCGCAGAGGCATAAGTGCCGGACTGACAACACCTTGTCAGTGGCGCCTGTGGACAGGCTGTCAGTACCGAACACGGACCGAATAGATCAGGTACACTGTGGGCTCCCAAAGTCGTACCGATGGCTGGCGAAGCCCGAGCCCATCGGGGTCGGAGACCCTACATGACCAGGCCGCTGTTCCGCCGATTCAGCCACTGGAGCGCCCTCCGCGAAATCCACCGAGTCCACCTGCACGCTCTCGTGCTCCCGCACGCCGCGTATCTGAGCGCGCATGGCGTCGCGCTGCCCGCGGACCCCGGGGCCCTCGACTACGAGCGCCTCGGGCTGTTCCTCCTCGACTTGCCGCACGACGCCCCGCCGCTGCTCGTGGACGGGCTCTACCACGTCCACGAGATGGCGACGCGCGAGGGCGCCGAGGCGCTGATCGACGCGGCGGCCGCGGCGGGGATTGCGCTCTCGACGGTGCACAGCCTCGCGCCCGCCGACATCGCCGCCCAGATCTGGCTCGCCGATCCCGAACTGCTCCGGGGCCAGCATGCCCAGGCGACGATCGATCGCCGCAAGTCGTTCGACTCGTACCTGCCCCGGCCCGGGCCGCGCCCGCCGCTGGCGAACCTGGAGGCCTCCGTGCCCGCCCTGGAGCGCGCCGTCGACGCGTGGTACGCCGAGCGCCAGAAGGGACGTGGAGCGAAGATCTTCGCCTCCGAGACCGAGCACGAGGTGCGGCTGATCGTCCGGCACGGCGGCCTCTACAAGCGCGAAGGAAGCCTGGAGAATGGCGAACCGTCCAGCGTCCACTACCGCCCGATGGCGTTCTCTCTGGCGATCTACGACCGGCGCAGCGGTGAACTGCTGCTCAACGCCAAGGGCAAGCGCGAAAAGGACATGTACCGCGAGCGCGTCGGGTACTGCCTCTTTGGCGACCGCGACTTCTTCCTGGGCTCGACGCCCAAGTACACGCTGGAGCCGCTCCGCCGCGACGGCCGCGAGTGCCTGCGGTGGTCCGATGTCCCCGGTATCCGGCGCGTCCTGCTGCGGGAGGTCACCATGTACCTGGGCGGGGCCTACGAGCACCGCAGGACGGAGAGCGCGGCGGAGGTGTTCCTGGCGCTGGAGGAGCGGGGCGAGTTCCTGCCGCATGATGCACTGCCAACGGCCGCGAAGTTCGAGTTCACGTTCGCCGACTCCGCGAAGCCGCGGCCGGTGAAGATCTACCACGGCAACACGGCCCAGTACACCCGCGACGGGGACGCCGACCTCGTCGAACAGTGGTTCCGGCAGCGGCAGTTCATCCTCCAAGGAGCCCGCCATGCGGCTCTGGCGCACGCTTGAGAACCTCCGCGGCTGGTCCGGCGTCCGGGCCGCGTGGCGCGAGCACATGGGAGACGAGCTGGAGTTCCTCCAGCCCCTGCTGCGCCCGATGGACGACCTGGCGCTGATGCTCCCGCGCCCGGGCAATGTGGACTCGTACCGGGTAGTCGAGCACGCGGAGGGCCACATTGTCGCTGTCGATCCCGAGACCTTCGACGCGGTGCCCATCGACCGCGAGGACGTGATCATCTGGCGTCTCGACACCGAGGCCCTGTTCCGCGGCGTCGCCGGGGCGCTGGGGCTGGTGGGCGAGCCCGCATCCGTTGGGACTGGCTCGCGTCTGTGGTGGCTCGGAGAGTTCGTCCCCATCGA
>VGRQ01000439.1 GCA_016875315.1 Deltaproteobacteria bacterium
ACCAGGAGCGGCTGCTGCTCGCTTACGCCGAGCGCGACGAGCAGAAGGCGATTGCCTTCGCCCGCACGAGCGGGTCTCCCACCGTCCTGGCCTGGGCGGCGGGGGTCGATGCCGCCATCCGCGCCGAGGTGCTGGCCCGGCCCGACGCGGGCGTCGACGCGCTGGTGTCGGCGATGAGCGCCTGGCGTCCCGAGTTGCCCGCCGACCAGCCCCTGCTGTCGCGACTACAGGCCCACGCCGATCCCCGGGTGCGCATGCGGGCGAACGATCTCTGGATCGACGCCACCGGCTCGGCCTGCACGGCCAAGATCCCCAGCGCCAAGACCCTCGACCTGGCCGGCGCCAAGGCGCTCTACGCCGAGTGCCCGCAGCAGCCGGTTCGCCTCCAGGCCTTCAGCCGCCTCGCGCAGCTCGACAAGGCCGAGGCCGCCACCACGGTGGGCGCTACCCTGCGCGCCCCGGAGACCGTGCGCACCGGCATCGCCGCCGTGCGGGCCGCCAACGGGCTCGAGCGCGACGACCTGCTCGAGGCGCTGGTCCCCGATCCCTCGGGCGACCGCGACGTGCGCGCCGAGGCGCTGCGCACCCTGCTGCGGGTGGGCCGCTCGGCAGCAGCAGCCTCGCTCGCGGAGAAACACGGCGCTTTCCTCGGGGTGAAACCCCCTCCGTTGAAGGCCGTCGCGGGCCAGAAGTGATCCCCACCTCGCCGTACTGGCTCGAGGGCGCACGGGCGCTGTCGCCGCCGCTGTCGGGCCGCGTGGAGGTCGACGTGGCGGTGGTGGGCGCGGGGCTCTGCGGCGCCGCGGCGGCGCTGGCCCTGGCCGAGGCGGGGGTGAGCGTGGGCTGGGTGGACAAGGGCCTGGTGTCCCACGGCGCGTCTGGTCGAAACGCCGGTTTCCTCCTGCAGGGAACGGCCGAGCGCTACAGCCGGGCGGTGGCGGTGATGGGGCGCGATCGCGCGCGGCTGGTGCACCAGGTGAGCCGCGACAACCACGCGGCGATGAAGGCGGCGATCGACCGGCTGGGCATCGATTGTGGCTACATGCGGCGAGGCGCCTTGCAGCTGGCCTGCTCGCCCGAGGAAGAGGCCGACCTGCTCGAGTCGGCGGCCATGCTCCGCGCCGATGGCTTCTCCGCCGAGCTCAGGGAGGGCGCCGCCCTCGACGCGGTGTACCGCGACGCGGGATTCACCGTGGGCGTGCACATCACCGACGACGGCGAGCTCGACCCGGCGCGCCTCGTGCGCGGCCTGGCCGAGGCCAGCATCGCCCGGGGGGCGTGCCTCTTCGAGGCCTCGCCCGTGCACGCGATCGAGGCGCCGTCCCCCGGCGACGCGCGGGTACACACCGACGGTGGCGAGCTGCACGCCCAGCTCGTGCTGCTGTGCGTCAACGCCTGGGCCGGCGAGATGGTCCCCTTCTACAAGGGCAAGGTCGACCCGGTGCGTGGCCAGATGCTTGCCACCGCGCCGGCGCCGCCCCTGTTTGGCTGCCCGGTCTACGCCGACCACGGTTTTGACTACTGGCGGCAAGACGAGCACGGCCGGGTGGTGCTCGGCGGCTGGCGCAACCTCGACACCGAGGGCGAGGTGGGCACGGCGGAAGTGCTCCACCCGGTGATCCAGGCGCGCATGGAGGCCTTCCTCCACCGGTTCCCCGCGATGCGGTCGGTACCGGTGACGCACCGCTGGTCGGGCACGATGGGCTTCTCGGTGGATGGCCTGCCGATCGTCGGGCCCGTCGCGGGCCTCCCGGGGGCGCTGGGTGCCGTGGGCTTCACCGGGCACGGTTTTGGCTTCGCCTACGCCTGCGGCCAGGCGCTGGCCGAGCTCGTCACCGAGGGAAGTAGCGCGGTGGCCGAGGTGTTTTCATCGAGGCGTTTCTCCGGCTGATCGGCAGCCTGAATCGCGCGGACCGCTCGCGCGTTGGATACGTCGCCCCGATGTTCCTCCTCCTCGCGCTTGCCTGTGCCCACGGCCCGGCTGAGAAGCCGGCCGACCCGCCGCCGCCCGAGCCGCCGCCGCCGGTGATCCTCGGCGAGGCCGACGCCGAGGGCAACCCCACCGTGCTGGGCGACCCGGCCCCCCCCGGGATCACCGCCGCCCCGTCCGACCCGCGGGCCCTGTACCAGTCCTGTCGCGAGCGGGTGGAGGGCGTGGAGGCCGACGGCGAGTGTGCCACCGACGTGGACTGCACCGCCGGCGGCTGCTCCGGCGAGGTTTGCGTCCCGCTGGCCCAGGCCGCGACGCTCAACACCACGTGTGACAAGCTCCCCTGTTTCGCCGTCCTCAAGAGCTGTGGCTGCATCGAGGGCCACTGCTCCTGGACGGTCAACGCCACCCCCTGAACCTCGGACCGCCCATGCGCCTCATCCTGGCCCTCGGAATCCTCTCCTCGCTCGCCTGCTCCGGCCTCTTGCCCACGGAAGAGGCGGCGCCGCCGCCGCCCCCGCCGCCGCCCGAGTCCGACATCAGCGTGGTGCCCAACACCGCGAAGGCCACCGCGCGTAGCTCGCCGGTAGAGTTCTCCGAGGCCGTCCCCGGGCGCTACGTGGTGAAGTTCCGCGACGAGGAGAAGGTCAGCGTCGACGAGAACGGCAAGCTGCACGTTGCCGGACTCTTCGACGAGGCCAACGCGGGCACCATCACCGCCGCCAGGGCGGTGAGCGGCACCGGCAGCGTGTCCGGTCTCTTCGCCGTGGATACCTCGGCCGACGAGGCTGGTTTCCGCGCGCTGATGGACAACCCCGCCGTGGAGTGGGTGGAGCCGGTGCAGATGTGGAAGTTCGCCTCGTCCGACCCGTACTACCGCTACCAGTGGAACATGGCGGGCCTCCAGATCGAGCAGGTACACGCGCGCGCCAACGGCAAGGGCGTGGTGGTGGCAGTGATCGACAGCGGGGTGACCGTGGGCGCGGACGGCCCGGCCAACGTGCTCCAGGGCTACGACGTGTTCGAGCGCGACAACGATCCGAGCGACAGCGCCGCCCCCACGCAGTCGCCGAGTGGCAGCCACGGCACCCACGTGGCGGGGACCATCGCGCAGCTCACCAACAACGGCGTGGGCGTGGCGGGCGTGGCGCCCGGGGCCTCGATCCTGCCCGTCCGGATCGGCGACTACCGGGGGGTGAGCAGCGAGAACATCGCCGCCGGCATCATCTGGGCCGCCGACAACGGCGCGCAGGTGATCAACCTCAGCGTGGGCGGTAGCTCCTACGCGCGGGTGGTCGACGAGGCCTGTCGCTACGCCTACGACAGGGGCGTGGTGGTGGTGGCCTCGAGCGGAAACGACGGCTTCGACGGCAAGGTGAGCTACCCGGCAGCCTACCCGACGGTGATCGCGGTGGGCGCGCACGACGGCAACAGCAAGGAGACGGTGTATTCGAACAATGGCAAGGAGCTCGCGCTGCTCGCCCCGGGCGGCGACACCACGCAGGACGTGGGTCACGACGGGCAGCCCGACGGCATCCTGCAGGGGACCATCACCGGCAAGGGCTGGGGCTACGCGCAGATGGAAGGCACGAGCATGGCCTCGCCCCACGTGGCCGGGGCCGCCGCCATCCTCATCTCGGCGGGGGTACGCGGTCCCGACGCGGTGAAGTCGGCGCTGGTGGGCGGGGCCAAGACCGTCAACGGCGCGAGGGTGCTCGATATCCTCGGGGCCCTCAACTACCAGGGTCCGGTCACCCCGATGGTCGACCCGGCCGCCGACAAGGCCACCGGCCCCGTGGCCGACAAGGGCGGCATGCCCGGGGGGCGGCGACCCGGGATGGGTCCCGGCCGCGGCGGGGGACGCGAGGGCAAGGTGGGCGAGGGCAAGGGTCGCCCCGGCGGAGCCCGCCCCGGCAAGGGCAGCAAGGCGGAGCGCCCGGGGCGGAATCAGTAGGCGTCGACGGGGGCGTCGAGCCCCCACTCGCCGCGGACACCGAGCAGCGGCACGAAGACCGGGCCCTTCACGTGGCCCACCTCGTCGTAGTCGTAGCTGTAGGCCACGTACATCACGTTGTTGCCCGGGGGGACGATCCACGCCTCGCCGTAGGCAGCGAGTTTCCAGGTGCGGAAGCGCCAGTCTTTCTGGAGGTGCAGGTCGACCTTCTGGAACACCGGCAGGCGCGCGCTGTTGGGGCTGCCGTACACCGGGAGATAGCTATCGCTCGCGGCGTCGTAGGTGCCGTCGACCACGGGCGTGTAGGGGAGGCCCTCGCCGGCGCGGTACCGGACGCCCGCGTTCCAGGTCGGGCGGAAGCTCCACGAGGCCACCAGGTTCAGCGCCCAGGGCTGGTCGTAATCGAAGCGCTCGCCGCCGCGCTCCGCGTGTGAAAGCGACACCCCCGCCGAGGCGAAGAACAGGTCGCGGATGCGGTAGCGGCTCTGCACCTCCACGCCGTAGGCCACGCCGTCGACCGCCTCCGGCGCCTCGCCCGCGTCGAGGTCCACGAGGTTCTCGCCGAGCTTGCCCCACAGGTCGAGTTCGAGTTCCAGTCGCCGGGCGATGGCGTAGTCAAACCCGAGCGCGGCCTGCCGCGACACCGCCGGCAGTAGGCCCGGCGTGCCCACGGTGGCGTCGAGCCACTCGGCCTCGGGGAACTGCGAGTACTGTCCC
>VGRQ01000440.1 GCA_016875315.1 Deltaproteobacteria bacterium
CGGCACCGTGGGCGGCGGCCACTTCGAGAAGGTGGTCACCGGCGCCGCCGTCGCCGCGCTCGGGGAGCGCCGGCCGCGACGGCTGGCGGTCCACCTCACGCGAGACCTCGGGATGTGCTGTGGAGGTGCCATGGAAGTGTTCATCGAGCCGATTGCTCCCGTCGAGACGCTGGTGATCTTCGGCGCCGGTCACGTCGCGCGCCCGACCGCGCTCTTCGCTCGCGAGGCCGGCTGGCGGGTGCGCGTGATCGACGAGCGCGAGGACTGGGCCACCGCCGAGCGTTTCCCCGGCTGCGAGCTCATCGTGGCCGACCCACGCTTGGAAGCCCGGTCGCTGGTTCCCTCCCCCACCACCTACGCCGTCGTGCTCACCCACGACCACGCCCTCGACCAGGACCTCGTGGAGATCCTTCTTCCCGGCGACTTCCCCTACGTCGGGCTCATCGGCAGCAAGACCAAGGTGGCGCGCTTCGGCCTGCGGTTGCGCGCGGCGGGCCTCTCGCCCGAGGTCCTGGGCCGGCTCCGCTCGCCGGTGGGCCTCGACATCGGCGCCGAGACGCCCGCCGAGATCGCGCTGGCGATCGTCGGGGAGATGGTCCGGGCTAGGCGCCGCCCCTGACCGACTCTTCGACGATGTCGAGCAGCCGCTCGAACTTGATCGGCTTCTCGATGTAGCCGTCGAAGCCCTCGTTCTTCACGCGATCCTCGATGCTGGCGTCGCGATAGGCGGTACACGCGATCACCGGGGTGGCGCCGAGGGCGGCGTCGCGACGAAGCATGCGCAGCACCTCGAAGCCGTCCATGTCGGGCATGAGGATGTCCATCAACACCACGCTCGGGCGGAAGCGGGCGAGCGTGAGGCCGGCCGCGAAGCCGCTGTCGGCAATTTCAACCTCGAAACCGCCCTTCAGCTCGAGGTAGTCGGCCACGGTCTGGGCGAAGTCTCGGTCGTCGTCGACGATGAGCACGCGCCGCGCGGCGGTGGGGGCGGTCGCTGGCGACGGCTCGGGCACCAGCAAGGCCGGCGGCACCGGGTAGTTGTAGGCGCGCGCGAAGGCGACGACGTCGCAGGCGCGGAGTCGACGGTGGCCGCCCGGGGTGCGATGCGCCATCACCAGGCCGCTGTTCACCCAGTTCACCACCGTCGGCGGAGACACGCCGAGAAACTTCGCCACCTGGAAGGTGGTGAAGTAGGTCGGTCCCTCGCTGTTTTCGTTCTTCCGCCGTGCCATCAGGCTTCGCCCCCGCGCACCGCTCCCACGAGAGACTGGTCGCCAAGGGCCAGCGTCGCAAGATCCAGCGCCTGCGCGCTAACCCGCACGTCGACGCGCGCCACCCCCAGGCGGGGCCGGGCGCGCGCTATTCCATCCCTCAGCTCGGTCGCGAGCGCCTGTGCCTCGTCGAGGCCGCGGCTCGGCAGGGCAAGCGCGAAAGTCTCGGCATCCACCCGCGCCGCGATCTCCCCGGCGCCCACGCGCTCCCGGAGCCGGTCGGCGAGCCAGAGCAGCAACTGGTCGCCCACCAGCCAGCCGTGCTGGCGATTGACCTCGCGGAGGTCGTCGACCCGCAGCAACACCACGGGGAGCGGGCGGCCCTCCGCCCGCGCGCGGGAGAGGCCCTCGTCGAGCCGCACGGTGAGGGCACGGCCGTTGGGCAGGCCGGTGAGCATGTCGGCGCCCAGCCCGCCCGGCTGGACACCGAGATCCCCGAGCAGGCGCAGCGCCCGGCGGACGTGGCCCACCAGTCGCGAGCCGTCGATGGGACGGTGGAGCGCAGCGAGCGCGCCGGCATCGTGCATCTCGTGCACGTCGTCGGTGATGACGACAAGGGGGATCGAGGCGAGTTCGGCGTCGGCCTTGAGCTGCCGCACCCACGCGACAGACTCGGCGCTCACTTGGTCGTCGAGCACCACGACCGCCGGCGGGTCGCGACGCATGCGATCCAGAGATCCCGAGAGCGCGTCGTGACCGCGCACCTCCCAGTGTCGCGACAGCAAGTCGACGAGGTTGGCCCTGAGGTCGACGTCAGCAGCGTAGATCTCCACGGTGGTCGCCGCCACGCGCGGCAGGGCGAGCGGCAGGGTGATCACCGCCAGGCCGCCACCGCCCGGGACGGTGGCGGTGCGCAGGCTACCCCCCGCGTCGGCGACGATCCGCACCGCCGCTCGCAGGCCGATCTTGGCCCCGCTGCCGCCCTCGGCGGCGCGGCTCGCGAAGCCAGGTCCCTCGTCTCGGATCGCGAGCTGCACCCTGCCCTCGGCAACGCTCGACTCCACGCGCACCGTGGCGCCTTCCGGGCTGTGGCGAAGCGAGTTCTCGAGCAGGTTGGCGAGCACCTCCCGGATCGCCGCGATGTCGGCCTCGATGGGTGCCTCGCCCGTGGCCAGCACCTCGATCTGCTGGCGTCGCGCCTGGGCGAGGGGCCGCATGTGCTCGGCCATGTCGTGCGCCAGCCGCACCGCGTCGCCGCTATCGGCCACGGCGCGCACCGCGCCGTCGCGGCGGTAGCGGTCGAGCAGGTCTTCCACCATCTGCACCATGCGCTCGCCCTGCCGCCGGACGGTGGCCGCGACCTTCCCGTGCTGGCCGGGCGCGACGAGTCCCTCCTCCAGGAGCTGCGCCTGGCCGAGGATCACGGCGAGAGGGCTGCGCAGGTCGTGCGAGAGGAGCGCAAGGAAGCTGTCGCGCGCCTCGGAGAGGCGCTCCAGCCGCGTGCTGACCCGGCTGAGCTTGCGGTGGCGCCCCACGTAGCCGCGCTCGAGCCGCAACTGCCGGTCTTTCAGGGCCTGGAACTGGCGCGCCGACGACACGGCGGCACCCACCAGCGCGCCGAGCGTGTCGCGCACCTCGCCGTCGACCACCAGCCCGCGCCGCGTGGCCAGTTGCAGGCGACCGGCCGACGCCGCGCGGAGCGGGACCTCGATCACCGTCGGCGATCCCGGCTCGGGCAACACTCCTGCCTCGAGCACGGTGATCGGCGGGTCGCCCGGCGCGTCGGCCGCGAGTTCCACCCGGGCACCCTCCACGCCGGGGAGGGTCAGGAGCGCGGGCGCGAGGGTAGCGGCCAGCGTGGGCAAGTCGTTGTGCGGCGACACCACGTCGGCGAGGCGCGCCACACCGCGCAGGAAGTGCTCGCGACGTCGCGACTCTGAGAGCGCTCGAGCGGCGTCTGCCCTCGCCGAGACCCGCCACGCCAGCTCGGCCAGGTCGTTGCTCTTGATGAACACGTCGTCGGCGAGGACCTGGCCGCGCTCCACGAGCGAGAGTCCCTCGGGACGAGCGGTGACCAGGACGATGGCAGCCTCCGGCGCCAGTGCACGGATGTCGCGACAGAGCGAGGCGCCATCGTCGTCGGGCAGGAACATGTCGACGAGCGCGACGTCGATCGGTCGCCGTGCCAGCTCGCGCGCGTCTTGCCCGGTGGTGGCGGTGAGCACCGTCATGCCGCGGCCGCGCAGGCCGTCAGCCGCCACGGTCACGAAGAACGCGTCGTCATCGATGATGAGGGCTACGGCGGGGGCGACCATGGGCTGGGTGATTCCCGCCGAATGCTACCGGAAAGCGACAGCCGCGTGGGGCGTCACTCCATGATGCGGAAGCGGAAGTAGGTCTCGCCGACGACGATCTCCTCGCCGCCGAAAAGGCGACGGTCGGTGATGAGCTCGCCGTTGACCAGCGTGCCGTTCGAGGACTTGATGTCCTCGATGTAGAAGTTGTTGCCGCGGCGGAACAGCTTGCAGTGGTAGCGCGACACCTTGCTGTCGTTCTTGATCTGGATGTCGTTCTCGCGACCGCGCCCGATGGTCAGCTGGTCGTTGGTGAAGGGGTAGATCTGCTCCTCGGCCGTGCTCTCCTGGTAGATGAGCAGCGCGCGGCGGCTGCCGGCGTCGGCCTCGGTGCCCGCCGCCGGGGTGGCGGGGGGCCGGACCTCGACCTCGGCGCCGATCTCGATCTCGACCTCGCTGGCGCCCACCACAACGTCGCCGTCGGCAGCGACGCTCACCGACTCGCTGACGACGATGTCGCCCCCGAGGTCGCTGGGCGTGGCGAACTGGACGTCGGCGCTCACCACGTCGCCCTCGTCCTCGGCCACCTCGGCCGTCTCGATGGCGATCTCGTCTTGCGCGTCGGGCACGCGCACCGTGGCGGGGCCGTCGCCGGGGCCGCCGAAGACCGTCGACACGTCTTCCTTGATGTCGACGCGCGCCGCGTGGTGCAGCTCGTCGGCCGGCGGGGGCGGGGGCGTGTAGTGGCCAGCGGGGCCAGCCAGCTCGATCCACTTGTCGCGGCCGCCGCCGAGCTCGCCCAGGTCGGCGTCGATGGCCGCGATGCGATCGTTGGCTCCGGCGGCGTTGTTGCGCAGGTCGGCCACCTGGGCCTCGAAGCCCGCGTCGTCGAGCTCGCCGATGTCGTGGCGCAGCTCGAGCTCGGCGATCTGCTCGTCGACCGTGGACTTCGACGCCGAGATGTCGCCCTTCTCCTTCTCGAGCCCGGCGATCAGCTCCACGAAGCGAGGCATCAGGGGGTTGGCCTCGTCGGCCACCTGCGAGGACTTGATCTCGTGGTCGAGGATGACCTTCTCCACGACGGCCGAG
>VGRQ01000441.1 GCA_016875315.1 Deltaproteobacteria bacterium
AAGGGCAGGTCGCCGCTGCTGGCCTCGACCAGTGGCACCCCACCGGTGTCGAGGCGCTTGTCTCGTCGTTTCTTGCCGCTCACGCGCGCACCCCGCACGCGGCGGCGAGGTCGCCCGCCGGGTAGCGCGCGCCCACGGGCACGCCCACGAGGTCGGCGCTCGCCCAGTCGAGCCCGCCCCCCTCCAACTGGCAATAGCCGGTGCGCTCGGGGATGCCCGGCTCGCCGAGGAGCGGGTGCCCTCCTTCCACGAGTGCCGAGCCACCGGCGAAGACGGCGTCGAGGCCGCAGGCAGCAAGCGACACGCCGCCTGGGTCGCGCGCGGCGATGAGCACGCTGAGATCGCGATGATCGAGGCAGCGGAGCGCCGCCCAGGCGGCATCGATGAGCGCGAAGCGGTCGGCACCGGGCAGCCCGGTCGCGACGTCCGCGAGCGCCGCCCTCGCCTGCTCCGCCGCCGCCCAGCCCTCCTCGGGGCTCCCGGTGCCGCGCAGGCGACCGGCCCAGCAAAGCTCGGCGTCGCCTTGCCGGGCGCTGCCGCGGAAGTGCCCACAGAAAGGCGTCCGCCCCGGGGAGCCGACGAGGAGCGCGCGCATCAGATCTCGCGATCGATGATGGTGGCGGTCCCCTGCCCGAAGCCGATGCACATCGTCACGAGGCCGCGCCGCCCGCCGCTGCGCTCCAGCACGCCGAGCAGCGTAGCCGTCAACCGGGCGCCCGAGGCCCCGAGCGGGTGCCCCAGGGCGATGGCGCCGCCATGCACGTTGGTCTTGGCGAAGTCGAACTCCAGCGCGCGGCCGCAGCCCAGCGCCACCGACGCGAAGGCCTCGTTGATCTCCACCGCGTCGATGTCACCGATGCCAAGGCCCGCCTGCGCCAGCGCCTTGCGCGTGGCCGGGATGGGGGCTGTCAGCATGATCGTGGGGTCGCAGCCGGCGGTGGCCATCGCCACCACCCTGGCACGGGGCCTGAGGTTGTAACGCTTGACCGCCGCCTCGCTGGCCACGAGCACGGCTGCCGCGCCATCGGTGATCTGGGAGGACGAGGCCGCCGTGATGACCCCGTCGGCGGCGAAGGCCGGCTTGAGCTTGCCGAGGTCGGCCACGGTGGACGCCCGGATGCCATCGTCCTTCGCCACCCCTCCCACCGGGACGATCTCCCTGTCGAACCAGCCCTGCGCCTGCGCGATGCCGGCACGACGGTGCGACTCCACGCTGTACTCGTCGAGCTCGGGTCGCGACAGGCCGAAGCGCTGCGCCACCAGCTCCGCGCTCGTGCCCTGGGGGACGATGCTGTACTTCCAGCTCATCTCCGGGGCGGGGAGCGCGGGGTTGCCGTTGAGGAACATGTCGCTCCCCATGGGCACGCGGCTCATGCTCTCCACGCCGCCGGCGATCACCAGGTCCTGGAATCCCGAGGCCACGCCCATCGCCGCGAAGTTGAGCGCCTGCTGCGACGACCCGCACATGCGGTTGACGCTCACGCCGGTGACGTCGACGGGGAAGCCGGCCACCAGCGCCGCGTTGCGAGCCACGTTGAGTCCCTGCTCGCCCACCTGCGTGACGCAACCCATCACCACGTCGTGTACCCACGCGGGATCGACGCCGTTGCGCTCCACGAGCGCGCGCAGCACGTGGGCGCCGAGCTGGTCGGGGCGGTGCGAGCTCAGGGCCGACTGCCCCTTGCTCACGCGCGCGAGCGGGGTGCGGACGGCGTCGACGATGTAGGCAGTGCCCATGCTCACTCCTTGAAGTAGCCGCAGGTCAGCATCTCGCTGCCGTAGTACGGGTTGGCCACGGTGTCGCCCGCCTGCACCCACCCGGCGTTGGCCATGGGACAGAAGGCCTCCGACACCGTCTCCGCGCCGCCCTTGTGCGCGCGAAGGTAGCTCACGATGGCGGCAGACTGGGGGTTGAGGCCCTGGCGCTGACCGGCGATATCCATCGACGCCAGCGGCCCCAGCGCCTGCGACACCTCCGGCAGCTCTTTCTGCGTGGCGGCGGCCAGCGCCGCCATCGGCTCCGCCGCGGACTTGTCGGCCGCGAGCGCGGCGTTCACCCCCACGTAGGCCTGCAAGACCGCGCTGGCCTCGGGCGTGTCGCAACAGGCGAAGGTGGGGCGGGGCGCGGCGGCCGGCGGGGCGACGGGGGCGGGCGTTTCCCCGCAGGCAAGAAGGAGAGCCAGGAACATCGGCGCGACCTAACCGCCCCGCAGCCGCTTGACGCCTGCCTCGTCCGGGGGGAAAGCACACAAGCGCGCCGCCGCGCTCGTGCTCGTGCCCGCCGGGGTGGTGATGGCCACCCGGGACAGCGGCGTGGGGCTCAGCGGGCCGGCGACGAAGTGTTTGCCCGGGTTGCCGGCTCGCGTGCCGCGCCGCACCGTGACCACGTCGATCATGCCGCCCACCAGCTCGAAGCGAACGCTGAAGTTGACGACGGAGCGGTCGTCCGTCTCGAGCACGACGTAGTGCTCGCCAGCGACCGCGCCGGTCGCAAACAGGGGCGTCAATCCGGCCCGCAGCTCGCCGGTCCAGGCGGCAACCGGCTGGTCGCAGTCTCCGAAGCTCGTGGGAATCAGCACGCGAAAGAACTCGCCGAGGGAGGCGGGCACGCGTCCCCCGATCTCCCACGCGAGCAGGCGCGGGGCGGGATCGAGGGCGTGGCCGGACTCCAACCAGCCGAGGAGGCCGGTCCCGTAGCCGCCGGCATCTACCCCCACGTTGAGCACGTCGGTCCCGAGCGCGGTGCGGAGGAAACCGCCCGCGTTCAGCAGGTCCTCGTTGCCCTTGTTCGAGTGGGAGGTGCCGGCGAGCACCACCTCGGCGGGGGGCAAGTCCGCGAGCAGCGCCGACGAGTCCACCGGCGCGAGCGCCACGGAGCGAAACCGTGGGAAGGTCTCGGCCCGGGGGGCGCGACCGCCGCAGCTAGCCTGGACGCGCTTGCCGAGGCTGCCGTGGAGCACGCGATCGCCCTCGTCGTCGTTGGCGAAGGGGACAGGTGAAAAACGCAGCCCTGCCAACGATACCTCTCGAGCGAGCGCCTCCATCGCGTCCTGCGCGCCTCGCGGGCGCCAGTGGTGGTCGCGCGCGAAGAAGTACGCGGTGCCGAGCCCACCCGTCTCGGCCGCCGCGAGGAGATCGGGGACGATCACCCCGGTGCCGCGCAACGCGGCCACGGCAGCGTGGTAGCTCGCGGCAACCCGCGCCGGGTCGAAGCCCGAGGCGAGCGGGTCGGCCGTGTCGACCTTCGCCGCCGCCAGCACCGCGCGCGGCGGCAGCAACACCAGGGCGAGTCGAGTGCCACGAGCGGCGAGGTTGGCCGACCAGCGAGAAAGTCCGGCAACGAGATCGTCCCCGACCGCGTACTGGGGCTCGATGTCGGACTGCCGGAACAGCCAGCCGTCGCGACCGAGCGCCAGGGGCTCGCTGGCCTCGTCTTCGCTCGGCTGGCGCACCGCCTCGCAGAGTTCGAGCTGGGGGGCGGCCGCCCACGCCCAGGCGCACCACCCCACGATGGCGCCGAGGCCGATCACGCCTACTTCACCGGCGCCGTGCTGTTGGTCGACCACGTGGCGGCGAGCTTGCCGCCGCTGTCGTACACCACCACGCTGTAGGCGGCGCCGCGCTCGAGGGTGGCCGTGGGAAAGGTGGTCACCGCGCTGCTCGGCCCCTGCACCGTGAACCCGATGCTGATCGCGTTGACCTCCTTCATCACCTCGGTGCCTGGCGGCACGTCGGTGAACACCGTCACCTTGCCGTCGGAGGTGGCGAGGTCGATCCCCGCTTGCGACGACACGTTGTAGAGCAGGATCGTGGCCTTGGCGCGGTTCTGCGAGAGCGTGTCGGGCAAGACCACGCCCTCGCCCTTGCCGGGCATGCCGCTCACCACGGTGACGAAGGTCCCGGTGGGCGCCTGCACCGTCTGCGACTTCTGGCCGAGGGCGAGCGCCACGTCGCCCCCTGGCACCGCGTAGTAGGGCGACGCCACGCCCGGCGCGATGCTGCCGGTGGCGTACTTCCCCACCTTCCCGGTGAGCGCCGCGCCCCCGGCGTTGACCACGCGCACGAACGCGGAGCCGGCCGGCGGCGCCGCTGCGTAGAGGCCAACGTCGCCATCTTGCGCGGCGGCGGTGGCGAGGAAGAGCAGGCTGAGCACGGTTCCCTCCTGGCGGGCGCTCCTAACACCCGGATCGCGGCACACCTGCCGTGCCGATACCCTCCCCTCAGGTTAGAGCGCGCGCCCCTCCCCGAGGCCCTCGTGAACCCCCGCACCATCGGCTGGATCCTCGGCGGCGTGCTCTGCGCCACCGGCATCATGAACCTGATCTTCTCCTTCGACAGTGGCGGCGCCGACATCGCCCTGTCGCTCGACCGCGTGGGCTGGGACGCGATGGGCGAGGTGGGGCCGAACGGCAGCTTCGCGTTGAGCGCGGTGTGCCTGGTGCTCGGCGTCCCGGCGCTGGTGTACCTCAACGCCACCCAGTGGAAGAACACCGGCGGCTACTAGGCCACCGCCCGCTCGATGCGCGTCCTCATCGCCCAGGCGAGCCCGGTCATCGGCGACGTCGCGGGCAACACGGAAAGC
>VGRQ01000442.1 GCA_016875315.1 Deltaproteobacteria bacterium
GTGGGCAAGGTGCAGGTGGCCGGTCTCACCTACGAGGAGCTGGTGACGCTGCTCCAGGGCAAGGTCAACGAGTACTATGTCGACGCGCAGGTGCAGGTGAACGTCAAGGAAGTCACCAACCAGAAGGTGCTGGTGCTGGGCGAGGTCAACGCCCCGCAGGTGATGCAGATCACCAACGACCTGTCGATCCTCGAGTGCCTCGTCAAGGCCGGCGGCATCAACGCCGACGCCCGCACCAGCAACGTCCTGCTGATTCGCGGCGGCCTCGAAAAGCCCTCGCTCTACACCGTCAACGTCGATGCCATCTACGGCAAGGGCGACACCTCGCAGCTCGTGTACCTGCAGCGCGGCGACATCGTCGTCGTCCCGCCGAAGACCATCACCAACGTGGAGCGTTTCTTCCGCCGCGTCCAGGCGATCCTCGCCCCGGCCGTGGCCGGCTCGGCGGTGTACCGGAACTTCGCCGGCGGCGGCGCGCAGGGCACGTCCTCCTCCCTCTCCGACTGAGCCGCCGTGCATCGCCTCGTCGGGCCGGGCCTCGCGATCCTCGATGCGCTCTGCATCGTCGCGGGCCTGCTCGCGGCCTGGGCCTTCTGGACCTGGCGATCGCCGAACCTCGGCATCCTCGTCCAGGTGCCCTTCCACGCCCTGTTCTGGCCCAACCGCTTCATCACCTCGGCCCTGGTGCTGATCCCCTCGTGGCTGGTGATGCTCCGCCAGTTCGGCCTGCACGACCCGGGCCGCCTCGAGAACAGCTCTCGCATCGCCACGGCCGTCACCCGGAGCGCCGCCTGGGTGGCGGTGATGATCGTGGTGGAGAACTTCGTGCTCGGCGAGCGGGTTTACCCGAAGTCGCTGGTCGTCCCCTTCGTCCTGGCTGCCTGGGTGATCCTCCTCGCCACCCGGCTCCTGGTCTTCCGCGTGCTCCTGCGGCTGGAGCGCCCGCCCACGGCGCTCAACGCGCTGATCGTCGGGGTCGACGAGGACGGCCTGGCGATGGCCGACACCATGGCTCGCGACGCGCGGCACGTGTGCCGGGTGGCGGGCTTCGTGCGCACCGGCGCCGAGGCGCGCGAGAAGGTGGAGCCCCGCCAGGTGCTGGGGACGATGGCCGACGTCGGACGGCTGGTCAACGAGCACCGCATCGGCATGATCATCCTCGCCACGCGGCACATCCCGCGCGAGGAGGCGCTGCGCATGGCGGTGCAGGCCGACCGCATGGGCCTGAGGGTGCTGCAGGCGCCCTACTCCTGGGGCGTGGTGTCGCCGCGGCTCGGCTTCGCCCGCATCGGCGGACTCGAGTTCATCGACCTCGTGGGCCTGCAGTACCCCACCCTCGGCGAGCAGCTCAAGCGCGCCTTCGACCTCGTGGCGGTGGCGCTGGGGGGCACGCTGATCCTCCCTTTCCTCGGCATGGTCGCGCTCGCGGTCAAGCTGCAGGACGGCGGCCCGGTTTTCTACGTGGCGCCGCGCGTGGGACGGGGCGGGCGCACCTTCGGCTTCTACAAGTTCCGCTCGATGGTGGTCGATGCCGACAAGCAGCGCGAGGCACTGGAACACCTCAACGAGACCGACGGCGTGCTGTTCAAGATCAAGGACGACCCGCGCATCACCCGCGTGGGCCGCTTCATCCGCAAGTACAGCGTCGACGAGCTGCCGCAGTTGCTCAACGTGCTGCGCGGCGAGATGAACCTGGTCGGCCCGCGCCCCCTCCCCGCGCGCGACCTCGAGGGCATCGAGGACGACCCCGAGATGCGCTTCTGGTTCGAGGCGCGCCACAAGGTCAATCCCGGCATCACCGGGCTGTGGCAGGTGTCGGGCCGCAGCGACGCCGGCTTCGCCGAGATGGTGCGCTTCGACATCCACTACATCCAGGACTGGTCACTCTGGCTCGACGTGCAGATCCTGATCAAGACGATCCCCGCCGTGCTCAAGGGGCGAGGCGCGGCCTGATCAGCGCGACAGGTTGAAGCTGTCCACCACGTTGCCGGCGAGATCGTAGGCGGTGCCGCTGAGCGCGCTCGCGGTAGCGTCGACCAGCACGAAGTGCTCCAGCTTCTCCTCCACGGCCGTGTAGTCGCGACCGTAGCTAGACGTGTACAGCGGCGCTCCGCCCCCGCCGCTCACCACGTGTACCGTGCCGCGGAGGTCGTCGCGCGCACCGTAGCGCCAGGGGTGCGAGCGCTCGTAGTTGTGGTTGTGCCCGGTGAAGGTCAGCGGCACGCCGGCGTCTTCGACCACCGGCAGCAGGTAGGTCCGCGTGTTCGTGTCTTCGCCGTGGGGGTTGCAGGAGCTCACCGCCGGGCGATGCCACACCGGCACCCGCCAGGGGGCGTTCGAGGCGGCGAGATCCGCTTCCAGCCAGCTCTCGATGTCGGCCCAGGTCTGCCCGGTTTCCAGCGTGTCGTTGACGATGCTGAAGTGCATCGGCCCGTAGTCCACGCCGTAGTTGCCGCGGTCGGTGTGGCTGGGGAAGAGGGCAAAGGCGAACTGCTTGTTGTTCTCGTGGTTGCCGAAGGCGAAGGCCATCGGCATCGAGGCGAGCACGCCCGCCGCGGCGTCGAGCCAGCCTTCCCAGTCGCTCCAGGTGGCACCGTTGCTTACCGCGTCGCCGGTAAACACCATGAACTCCGCGCCCTGGGCCTGCGCCGCCGAGGCCAGCGCCGACCAGGTGTCGGGCGCGCCGCGGGTGTCGCCCATCACCACGAAGCGCACCGGCTCGTCGGCGCCCGCCGGCGGCGCGGTGACGAAACTATAGGCGTCTGACCAGTGCTCGTCGCCGCCTACCCGATACGACCACTCCCGACCCGCGGCCAGCCCGCAGGCGCGCACCACGTGAACCCGCACCGTCGACACGAGGTAGCTGGCGCCGGCCAGCTCCCAGGCCGGTCCGCCGTCGCCGAGCGAGAGCGCCACGCGGCTCTGGAGGTTGGCGGTGTCGGTCTCCCAGATGAAGCTCATCTCGGTGGCCCCGTCGGCGCCGAGCACGACGTGGACCCGGCGCGGCTCGCCGGCGGGCGACGCGAGCGCGGCGTCGTCGAGGGCGGGGGCGTCGGCGTCCCAGCCGCCGTCGACCGGCGACAAGAGCGGCTGGGGACAGGCGTGGGGCGAGCCCTCGCCCGGGAGCGTCGCGACGCTGTCGAGCGTGCCCGGCTCCACCTCCACGGTCGGCATCACCGGCACCACCGGCGCGATCGCCGTGTCGGCTCCCGGGGCACAGGCGAGCAGGAGGGCGACCACCACGCGCTAGCCTAGCGCGCGGCGGCAGCGGTCGCGCAGCGAGGCCACGCGCGCGGCGATCACCCGCCCTCAGGGCGACAGCGTGAACCGGTCGATCTCGTTGCCCGCCAGATCGCGGACCACGACCTCCATCTGCCCGCCGTCGATGGTCAAGAGCGCGAAGTGCTCGGTGACGGCCGCCACGGCGGTGAAGGCGTTGGCCATGTCGTTGTCGTAGGGGTCGGCGCCCGCGCCTGCGGCAACGACGTAGACGGTGCCCTCGCCCGGGGCCACCTCCACGCCCCCGCGGAGCGGCACGCTGCGCTCGTAGTTGTGGTTGTGTCCCACGATGTCGAGTTGCACGCCGTGGGCCTCTTCCACCGGCGACCAGAGCTCTTGCAGCTCGGTGTCGCTGCCGTGGGTGGTACACGAGGAGTAGGCCGGCATGTGGTGGCTCACGACCTTCCAGGTCTGGGTGGTGGCGCCGAGGTCGGCGTCGAGCCACTCGGCCTGCGTGGCGCGGTCGTCGCTCGACGTGCTGTCGTCGAGCACGGCGAGATGCAGGGGACCGTAGTCGAGGGAGAAGGTCTTCTCGTCGCCAGGCTGAGCCACGAGGCCGAAGTAGTTCTGCGCGTAGAACTCGTGGTTGCCGTGCACCATGATCATCGCGTGCGACTCCATGAAGCCCACGCCGGCGTCGAGGAAGGCGTCCCACTCGTCCATGTTGCTGCCGAAGTCGACGGCGTCGCCGGAGAAGACGAGGAAGTCGGGGGCGAAGGTCTCGATCTGGTCGAGCAGCGCCGCCCAGGTGGCCTGGTTGTCGCGCGCGTCGCCGGCGACGGCGATCACCACCGGCACCTCGGTGCCCGCCGCGGGGGCAGTGGTGAAGCTGTACTCGGCCGACCAGTGCCCCTCGCCGCCCGCCCGGTAGGTGTAGGTGGTCGCGGGCGCGAGGTCGCAGAGCGGCACCTCGTGGACGCGGCCGCCGCCGGTGTTGAAGGTGAAGCTGCCGCCGGCGACGGTCCGCACCTCGCCGCCCTCCTTCCAGTACTGCACTTGCGACGCGAGGGTGTCGTCGTCGGTACGCCACAGGATGGTGGCGTCGGTGCTCGGGTTGCCCGACCAGGCGTAGCGCAGGTGGTAGGGCTCGGGGCTGGCGCCGAAGCTGGCGCTATCGGCGTCGGCGGCTTCCCGATCGGAGGTGGAGTAGCCGAGTTGCGGGGTGAGGACGGGGTCGCCGCAGGTGGCGATCGCGTCGTCGCCGGGCAACTTCTCCACCGTGTGACAGGCGAGGAGCCACCACATCAGAACCTCACCGTGAAGTTGGCGTCCACCCGGTCGTCGCCCAGCTCGTCGCCCT
>VGRQ01000443.1 GCA_016875315.1 Deltaproteobacteria bacterium
TGTCGACCCGGACCCCGGCCCGCGAGGCCTTGTAGAGCTCGTCGATGAGCGCGGGATCCACCAGCGCGTTGACCTTCACCACGATGCGCGCGGGCTTCTTCGCCCGAGCATGCCTGGCCTCGCGACGTATCAGCTCCACCATGTGCTCGCGCATGTGCATCGGCGCGAGCACCAGCTCGCGGAAGGCGGGGGGGCGCGCGTAGCCGGTGAGCAGGTTGAACAGCCACGTGACGTCCTCGCCGACGGCCTCCCGCGAGGTGAAGAGGCTGTAGTCGCCGTAGAGCGCGGCGTTGGCCTCGTTGTAGTTGCCTGTCCCGAGATGGACGTAGCGGCGCAGGCCCGTGCGCGTGCGCCGCACGACGAGGGCCGCCTTGGCGTGGGTCTTGAGCCCCGTCACCCCGTACACCACGTGGGCGCCCGCGTCCTCGAGGCGCCGCGCCCACGCGATGTTCGACTCCTCGTTGAAACGGGCTCGCAGCTCCACCAGCGCCACCACCTCCTTGCCGAACTGCGCGGCGGCCAGGAGCGCCTGCGCGATGCGACTCTGGGGCGTCATGCGGTAGAGCGTCATCTTGATGGCGAGCACGTCGGGATCGCGCGCCGCGGTCTCGATGAAACGCACCACGTCGTCGAAGCTCTCGTAGGGGTGGTGAACCAGCACGTCGCTCCGGTCGATCACGCGGAAGATGTCGCGACCGCGCGCGAGGCGGGGGTGGCGCGACGGCACGTGGGGGCTGAACTTCAGGTCGGGACGGTCCACCAGCGCGTAGAGCTGGAAGAGGTCGGCAAAGGCAGTGAAACCCTCGGCCTGGTAGAGGTCGCCCGCGCCCAGCTCCAGCTCGCTCACCAGCCGCGGGAGGAACTCGGTCGACACGCCGGGCTCGTGCTGCAGGCGCACCGCGCCCCCCAGGCGCCGCGCGCGCACCGCGCTCTCGACGGTGCGCAACAGGTCGTCGGCGCGGTCCTCGTCGTAGTCGAGTTCGGCGTCGCGCGTGACGCGGATCGCGCCGGCGCTGAGCACCTTCGCGTCGCGGAAGAGCACATCGAGGTTGAGGCGAATGGCGTCCTCGAGGAGCGCCACGTGCACCTCGCCCGCGCGCGACGGCAGCCGGAGGAAACGGGGCAGCACCGCCGCCGGGATGTGGAGCACGCAGAAGTCGGCCGGCGCCAGCTCGGCTTCCTCGTCGTGCGGTTCGAGCTCCAGCACCAGGCAGAGGGTGCGGTTGGCCACGTGGGGGAAGGGGTGCCCCGGGTCGATGGCGATGGGGGTGATCACCGGCAACGCGCTCTCGAGGAACCACTTCCGCAGGAAACGCTCCTGCTCCGCGCTCCACTCGCCTGCCCGGCGAAGGTACACGCGCTCCCGCGCCAGCGCCGGGAGCAGCTCGCGGAGCATGAGGCGGTGTTGCTCGGCCACGAGCTCGTGCGCGCGCTTGCTCACCGCCGCCAGCACCGCGGCCGGGGCCATGCCATCGGGGCCGGGGAGCGACACGCCGGCGTCGACCTGCCGGTGCAGGCCGGCCACGCGGACCATGAAGAACTCATCGAGGTTGCTGGAGAAGATGGCGAGGAACTTGAGGCGTTCGAGCAAGGGGACGGTCGGGTCGCGGGCCTCGTCGAGTACCCGCGCGTTGAACTCCAGCCAGCTCAGCTCCCGGTTGACCAGGGCACGGTGGGGCATCGCGCCAATGTGCCCCGTCGTGGTAGAGTGCGCCGTCCCGGAGGTCGGATGCCGCCGCAATGCCGCGTGGGCGACCAGTCACAGGTTCCCGCCGACGCCCATGGCTGTCCCGCCTGTCCCCACCCGGCGGTGGGTCCGGCGGTGGCCGGTTCGCCCAACGTGATGGTCAACTCGATGCCCGCCTTGCGGGTCACCGACCCGGGGATTCACGCGGCCTGCTGTGGCCCCAACACCTGGGTGGCCGCCAAGGGCAGCGGCACGGTGTTCATCAACAAGCTCCCGGCTCATCGCCTCGGCGACATGGACACGCACTGTGGCGGCGTGGGCCAGATGATCCAGGGCAGTCCGAACGTGCTCGTGGGCGGGTAGCCGCATCGTCCCGCTCGTATGCCCGCGCTGCCGTCACGTGGACGGCGCCGGGAACCTGCAACTCTCGGGGCTCTACGCCGCTGGCCCGGTGCTCCACTGCGCTTGCGGCGCCCGGTACCCGGTGGTGGCCGGCATCCCCATCGTGCTCGCCGACGTGGCGAGCTGGGCGGCCTCCGAGGGGCTCGACGCGCTCCGCGCCGACGCCGATCCCGAGCTTCTCGATCTGCTGCTGCCCCCGGGCAGCGCCGCCGCGCGCAACCGCGAGCTGGCGCGGGTGTACGCCGACGCGCCCCGCGGCCCGCTCGTCGAGTGGGTGGATGCCGAGCTGTCGCGACTGGGCGGCCTGGTCCTCGAGCTCGGATCCGGCCCCGGCCACCCGGGGACGGTGCGCGTCGACCTCAACCACCGGCTCCTCCGCGCCGGCCCCTCGCCGGTGGAGCTGGTGCCCGACGCCCGCTTCGAGGACAGCCTCGCGGTGCGACCGGGCGTCGCGCTGTGCGCCGACGCGATCGACCCGCCCTTCCCGCCCGAGTGTTTCGACGCGGTGGCGCTGGTCAACCTGCTTGACTCCTGTCGCGACCCCGGCCTCGCGCTCGCGCAGGCCGAGGCGCTGCTGAAACCGGGGGGCACGCTCTTGATCACCTGCGCCTTTGCCTTCGGCGATCCCACGCCCTTGTCGCGCCGCTTCGACGAGACCGACTTGCTGCGCGCGCTCTCCGGCGAGGGCGATCTCGGCGGGCACGCGCTGGGCAGCCGCGTCGAGCGCGTGGACGACGACCTCGAGTGGATCCTGCGCATCTCGCCCCGCACCCGGCACGTTCACCGCGCCCTGGCCCTCGTGGCGCGAAAGCCGGGGTAGACTACCGCCATGGCGACCGCCCTCCCCACGCCCGCGCACAAGCACCCGCCCCGGAAGTAGTCCCCACTTCCGCGTCGAGGCGTCCCCGCGCGGCGTGCGCGGCGCTATACTCGCCTCTCGCCCTGCCCGGAGCCCCAATGCCCAAGGTCACCGACCGCCACGGTCGCCCCACGTCTGGCCAGATGCCCGGCCTCGTCGAAGGCATCTGCGTCGACAACGTCGATCCCGAGAAGCTGGGCCGCATCAAGGTCAAGTTCCCCACGCTCCCCGACATGCCGGAGTCCTGGTGGGCGCGCCTGTCGATGCCGATGGCCGGTCGCGAGCGCGGCTGGATGACCATCCCCGAGAAGGACGACGAGGTGCTGGTCGGCTTCGTCCACGGCGACATCAACAACGCGATCGTGCTCGGATCGCTCTACAACGGCGTGGACACGCCTCCCTACGCCAACGAGGACGAGGAAAACAACCTCCGCGTCTTCCAGAGCCGCTCCGGGCACCGCCTCACCTTCGACGACAAGAGCGGCGACGAGCGCATCGAGCTGATCTCGCACAACGAGGAGATCCGCATCATCTGGGACGCGAAGGAAAAGACCCTGAGCATCTACAGCGGGAAGGACATCATCGTCGAGGCGAAGGAAACCATCAGCTTCAAGTGCAAGGATTTCATCCTGGAGGCCACCAACTCCATCAACATGGAGGCGGGTTCCACCTTCGAGACCAAGGCGGGCAGCTCGATGAACATCGATGGGGGCAGCCTGCTCACGCAGAAGGCCGGCACCATCCAGATCAACTGAGGCGACCATGATCAACGGCATCGTCGTCGGCGTCGTCATCGACAACAAGGACCCAGACAAGCTCGCCCGGGTGAAGGTGAAGTACCCGGTCGACCACGAGACGCCGCCCGAGACGAGCTGGGTGCGCCAGATGTGGCCGATGGCGGGGCCGAAACGCGGCTGGGTGATCATTCCCGACGTCGGGACCGAGGTGGTGATCGGCTTCGCCTACCGCACCATGACGCCCTACATCCTGGGCGGCGTGTACAACGGCGACGAGGACAAGCCCGAGCCCTACGCCAACGAGGACGAGAACGACGACCACCGCGTGTTCTGGTCGCGCAACAGCCACTGGATCGACTTCGACGACACCCCCGGCAAGGAGCGCATCGAGCTCATCTCGACGACCGAGGGCGAGGCCATCTACCAGGAGCTCCACGCCGCCAACAAGGTGATCACGACGAAGACCAAGAAGGACATCATCGTCGAGGCGAAGGAGACCATCAGCTTCAAGTGCAAGGACTGGAAGGTCGAGGCGAGCACCTCCATCGCGATGGAGGGCAAGCAGACGGTGGCCTGGAAGTCGGGCGGCACGATGACGGAGGACGGCGGCGGCTCGATGGTCCGCAAGGGCGGGACCGTGTCGTACAACGAGATGGGCGTGTCGGCGCCGATGGCGGTGAAACCCACGCCGGAGCACCGTCACCCGCCGACGAAGCCCGAGGGCGAGAACAACAACGAGGAGAGCGAGGAAGAGACGCCGGGCGACAGCGTGAGCCCGGCCGAGGCGGCGGCCGCGGCGGCGGTGGCGGCGGCGGCTGCAGCGGCGCTGGGCGGGGCCATCAGCAGCATCCTGTCTGCGGTGCTCGACGAGGGTCCCA
>VGRQ01000444.1 GCA_016875315.1 Deltaproteobacteria bacterium
CACCTGTCCTGGGGCTCGGCGGAGTCGCGCGCGGTGCCCCAGGGCGGGGGCTAGGCTCAAGCCCGCCTCGCCGCCGCCGATGAGCGGCCGGGAGTGTCGCGCATGGACCCGTCCGGCCTCATCGCCATCGTCGTCGGCCTCGGATTCATCCTGGGCGGCAACGCCATGGAAGGCGGCCACTTCTCCTCGCTGGTGCAGCCCACGGCGCTCATGATCGTGCTCGGGGGCACGGTGGGCGCCACCTGGCTCGCCTCGCCGAACGCGGAGCTGAAGCTCGCCTTCAAGCTCTGCAAGCGCATCGTCTTCCCGGGGCACAGCGACCGCCAGAAGCTTCTCGACGACATGGTGAAGGTGAGCACCGTGGCCCGCCGCGAGGGCATGCTCGCGGTGGAGAACCTGCTCAACGAGATCCCCGATCCCTTCCTGGTGCGCGGCCTGCGCATGCTGGTGGACGGTGCCTCGGCCGATGACGTCAAGCGCGTGCTCGAGCCCGAGATGGACCTGGAGGAGCACCACGGCACCCAGGCTGGCAAGGTGTTCGAGACGGCAGGCGGCTTCTGCCCGACGATCGGCATCCTCGGCGCGGTGCTCGGCCTCATCCACGTGATGAGCAACCTCGCCGACCCGAGCGCGCTCGGCGCCGGTATCGCCGTGGCCTTCGTGGCGACGATCTACGGCGTCGGCTTCGCGAACTTGCTGTTCATCCCGATGGGCAGCCGCATCAAGAAGATCGTCGCTCACGACGCCGAGACGCGCCAGATGGTACTGCTCGGGCTGGTGGGCATCGCCGCCGGCGTGAACGCGCGGCAGGTGGAGGAGATGCTCTCGGCCTTCACCCACGGCAACGGCCACGCGAAGAAGGAAGCGGCCTGATGGCGCGCAAGAAGCACGAGGAACACGAGAATCACGAGCGCTGGCTCGTGTCGTACGCCGACTTCATCACGCTCTTGTTCGCCTTCTTCACCGTGCTCTACGCCACGGCGTCGACCGACAAGGCCAAGCTCGACGCGGTGGTGGATGGCCTCACGGCGGCCTTCCAGGGCGGCATGCCGATGGCGATGTTCGACAGCGAGGTGCACGAGCGCGATGCTGGCTCCTCGCTCGACGAGTACGACCTCAACCTGAGCGCCCAGGCCGACCCGGTGCTGCGCACGCTGAAGATGCACCTCGACGGTTCCCTGTCCGACAACGTGGTGCAGATCGGCCTGCACAACCAGACGCTCACCGTGGAGTTGCCCGAGCGCCTGCTGTTCGCGCCCGGATCGGCCGAGCTGCACCCGAGCGCCTTCGACACGCTCACGCGGGTCGCCGACGCGCTCAAGAGCGAGGAGATCGTGATCGACGTGAGCGGCCACGCCGACGGCGTGCCGGTGACGGGCGGGCCCTACACCGACAACTGGGGACTGGCGAGCGCTCGCGCGGTCGCGACCACGCGATTCCTCGAGAGCCGGGGCGTGCCTCTCGGCCACCTCGTGGCCAGCGCCACGCTCACCCGCGCGACCAACCCCGAGGCGCGGGCCGTCACCCTGCGCGTGGTGGCGAGGGGTCGCGTGCCCACGGCGGCGGTGCTCGACACCTTGTATGCCGACGAGGCGGTCGGAGCGCCGTAGGCCGCCGGCCACGAGGCGGGCGAGGTCGAGGTCGAGTAGCCCACCGCTAGACGATCCCCCCCTCCCAGGGTAGACCCGCGGCCCCTCAAGGTGCCTGCTTGCTCGACGCGCTCGTGGATGTCCCGCTCGGCGACTTGCTCCGTCGCTGCGCCGCGAACTGGCCCGGCAAGCCGGCCCTGCTCGGCGACGCGCGCACCTACACCTGGGCGCAGCTCGACGCCGAGGTGGATCGCGTCGCGAGCGTGTTCGCAGGCGCGGGCATCGGCGAGGGCGACGCGGTGGGCTTCCTGCTGGTGAAGCGTCCCGAGGTGGCCATCGGCTTCCTCGCCTGCGCGCGGGTGGGCGCCATCCACGTCCCGGTCAACTTCAAGCTCCACCCCGACCAGGTGGCCGACCAGTTTCGCACCGCGAGCGTGCGCGCCGTCGTCACCGAGGTGCAGTTCGATCCCCTGCTGAAGCACCTCCTGCCGATGTTGCCCGACCCCCGTCGCATCATCTACGTGGACGAGGGCCGCCACGGCGAGGGACGATGGGACGCGGAACTACCCGCGTGGAAGGGCAGCTTCGTCGCCCGCCCCGACTCGGTGGTGTACTACAACTACACCTCGGGCTCCACCGGGCGGCCGAAGGGGGCCGTCACCACCCACCGCCAGATCAACGTCAACGGCATCGCGACGGCGAACGGTCTCGGTTTCGAGACCGGCGACGTCTACCTCGGCATGTTCTCGGTGTTCGCCCACCCCCACGAGCTGTTCCACCGCAGCATCCTCACCGGCGGTGCCTTCGTGGTGGCCGAGACGCTCAACCCGCGCGTGGCCGCCGAGCTCATCGCCCGGTATCGCATCACCTGGACGATGGGCGTGCCGAGCTTCTACGAGATGTTGCTCGACTTCCGCGACGCGCACGGCGGCGACTACTCCTCGCTCCGGGTGCTCGAAGCGGGCGGGGCCTACGTGTCGCCGGAAACGCTCGAGCGCATGGAGGCCGCCTTCTCGGCGCGATTCCTCCCGGTGTGGGGGTCCACGGAGACCACGGGCGTGGGCCTCGGCATGCTCGCCCACGGCCCACGGCGACCGGGATCCAGCGGCAAGCCCATCCCGGGCTACGCCATCCGGGTGGTCCGGGAGGACGGCACCGACGCGCCCACTGGCGAGGTGGGCGAGCTGTGGATGAAGGGCGAGGCCGTCGTGAGCGGCTACGTGGGCCAGCCCGAGGAAACGGCGGCGCAGTTCGTGGATGGCTGGTACCAGACGCGGGATCTCGTGCGCCTCGACGACGACGGTTTCGTGTTCTTCGCCGGTCGCCGCTCGGAGATGCTCAAGATCGGCGGCATTCGCGTGTTCCCGCTGGAGATCGAGCAGGTGCTGGCGCAGCACCCCGACGTGCGCGGGGTGGTGGTGGTGCGCGCCGAGGAGCGCCTGCGCGGCGAGGTGGCGCGGGCGATCGTGCAGGTGGCGCCGGGGTCGCTGCTCACGGTGCGCAAGGTGCAGGCCTACTGTCGCGAGCGCATGGCCAACTACAAGGTGCCGCGCATCGTGGAATTCTGGCGCGAGATCCCGAAGTTGCCCAACGGCAAGATCGACAAGAAGGCGGTGGTCTCCGTGCCGGTCGACCCGGGGCGCGACGAGCGTGGATGAAACCTGGCGCCGGGGGCTGAAGCCGAGCTTCCTCGTGAAGGATCTCGGCGGGATGTTCCTGTACTATCCGGGACAGGCGCTGGTGAACCGGGTGCCCGGCCCGGCGCTCGACGCATTCTCGGGTGCCGGCGGGCGGCTCGTGCGCTTGCTCGGCGACACCGACATGCGCGAGGAACTACAGGCGATCTACGCGGCACGTTCGATGCCTCGCCCCGAGGCCGAGATCCTCGCCGACGCCTACCGGCTCACGCTCTACAACGAGCTGGAGGTGCTGAAGTACCCGCACCTCAACCCCGCCACCATCGCCGACACCTGCGTGGTGGAGGGTCGCGAGCACCTCGACGCGGCGCTGGCCCGCGGCAAGGGCGCCATCGTGCTCATCGGGCACTTCGGCGCCAACCAGATGATCATGCCGGCGCTCGGCCACGTGGGCTACCGCATGGCCCAGCTCTCGGCGCCGCCGCCGGTGTGGGCCGAGATCCTCCGCGACAGCCGCACCACGCCCTTGTGGTCGAAGGTGCTGGAGCGTCGCTGGCAGCTCGAGAAGCGGCTGCCGGTGGAGCACGTCAACGTGTTCCGCTTCCTGCGCCCGGCCTTCGAGATGTTGCAGCAGAACGGGGTGCTCGGCCTCGCCTTCGACGGTGGCGGCGGCAAGAAGTGGGTGAAGGTCGACTTCCTCGGTCGCAAGGCGAACCTCTCGCTCCAGCCCGCGCAGATCTGGAAGAAGTCGGGGGCGGCGATGTTGCCCACCTACGTCATCCGCGCCCCCGGCGAGCGTCGTCACCGGGTGGTGATCACCCCGGAGCTGGCGTGGCAGGGCACGCCCGAGGCCAGCTACCAGGCCTTCGTGCATCGCTTCGAGGCGTGGGTGTACCAGTGGCCGGAGCAGTACCTGCACTTCCTGTCGATGCGCCGCCGCGTGCGCGGCACCGACGTGCAGCCCTTCTTCGACGACTACCCGCCTGCGGCGATGCAGCTCGATCCGGCGGAGGCCGAGGAGCGGCTGCGGCGCGCGGGGGAGTGGCGGGAGGGGTAGCTGTGCTACCGTCCCCCCGTGCTGCTCGCCCTCCTCGCCTGCATCCCCATCCCGTACATCTCGCCGCCCGCTGACTTCACGGTCGCGATCAACCCGATCCCGGCGGCGCTCGAAGACAACCGAGGCAACGTGTCGACCGGCCCCACGTCGGTCGACATCCGCGCCGGGCTCGTTCCCCTCGGGGTGGTGGAGTCGATGCGAGATCGCGTGGTCGATCCCACCTTCGGCGCGGTGCTGAGCATCCAGCGCCCCTCGTTCTACGACAGC
>VGRQ01000445.1 GCA_016875315.1 Deltaproteobacteria bacterium
GGGAGGGCGGCGGCGGGCCCCCCCAACTTGCGCTGGTGCTGTCGCGACACCATCAACGGAGGTCATCCGGCGAAGAATGAGACAGTTCGCGGACCCATCCACCGGAAAACAAGACACCTGGCGCCTTTTCGCCGGCGTCACCCCCGGAAAACCTGCCTTCGTCCGTGAGCCATCCCGCCGACAGGGCCGACTTGTCTCAATTTCTCCGGGATGGGTCGCCCACCTGTCTCATTTCCGGGGGCATGGGTGCCCACCGCGGGGGCCCCGGGGCTCGCCGCAGCGGCGGGGAGATACACTCGCACGATGTTGCTGCTCGTGGCGGCCGGTTGCCTCATCAACACCGAGCTCTACAAGGAGCGCCTCGCCGCGGTGACCGACGACGATGGCGACGGCGTGAACGACGACCAGGGCGACTGCGACGACGTCGACGCCGACCGCTACCCGGGCGCGGTGGAGCTCTGCGACGGGATCGACAACGACTGCAACGACGTGGTCGACGACGGCACCTACGAGGCCGAGGTTTGCGATGGCGTCGACAACGACTGCGACGGCGCGACCGACGAAGACCTCGCCACCACCTGGTTCCTCGACGGCGACGGCGACGGCTACGGCAACGACGCGCGCAGCACCGAGGACTGTGCCCAGCCGAGCGGGCACGTGGCCGAGGGGGCCGACTGCGACGACGGCGACGCCGGGCTGTACCCGGGCGCCGAGGAGCTGTGCGACGAGCTCGACAACGACTGCGACGGGAGCACCGACGAGGACCTCCCCACGAGCACCTGGTACACCGACGCCGACGGCGACGGCTACGGCACCGGCGACCCGGTGGACACCTGCGCCGAGCCCGATGATGTCGCGACCGTGGACGGCGACTGCGACGACGCGGCGGCCGACAGCTACCCCGGCGCCCTCGAGACCATCGACGGTCGCGACCAGGACTGCTCCGGCACCGTCGACGACCTCCTCGCCGAGGCCGACGCCGTGGTGTTCACCGGCACCGTGACCGACGGCCGCCTCGGCAGCGCGCTCCTCTGGGCCGACCTCGACGCCGACGGTCGCGACGACCTCGTGGTGAGCGCCCCCGGCCGCGGCATCGGCGCCGACCCTTGCTCGGTGCTGGCCATCGACGCGGGCGACCTCGCCTCGGGTGACCTCTCGCTCGCCACCCCCCTCTACGAGAGCGCGTACACCGACTGCGGCACGGCGATCGCGTGGGTGGAGGCGGAGGGGGTGGTTTTGGTGGGGGAGCCTCGGGAGGAGGGGGGCGGACAGGTGAGCATCGTGGACGACGAAGGGGCCCTTGTCGGCGCGCTGGCGGGCGATTCGAGCGCCGACGTCGGGAGTTCGATTGCCGTGGGCCAGGACATGACCGGCGACGGGATCGACGATCTCGCGCTGGGCGGTCCGTCGCGGGCCGTCAGCTACTCCCGCGAGGGCGTCGTCTACCTGCTGCCAGGCTTGCCGACTTCGGGTGACGTCGACGCGGCAGCCGATCATGAGATTCGTGGCGACGCGAGTGGGGCCCGCTTCGGGCTGCGCCTCGCCTCAGGGGGCGACGTCAACGCCGACGGGTACGACGATCTCCTCGTTGGAAGCGAGGAGTACGGCGACGGCGGGCGCGCGTGGCTGTTCCTCGGTGGCGCATCGCTCCCTTCGACCGCGCCGGAGGCCGACGCCGTTTTCGAGGGGGTCTCGGGTGATCAACTTGGACTGTCGGTTGGGCTCGACGTCGACTCGGATGCCGACGGTTGGCCCGAGATTGCCATCGCATCGCCGGGATCGAGTGCCCTACTGCTGTTTTCGGGTGCGACACGAGGCACGGTGACGGCCGCCGACGCGAGCAGCCGCCTCAGTGGCGCAGCGAGTGACGACTACTTTGGCGTTGCTCACTCCCCGGGCGGGTCGGCCGGCGGGCTTGTCCTGGGTGCGCGCGACGGCGACGGACGCGACGGCAGGGTCTACTGGATCGCGGATCTCAGTTCCGGCGGCGGAGCGAGTGACGCAGCGGCTACAGTTGCCGGCGGCTCTTCCTCCCGGCTAGGCGGCGCGCTCGCCGTCTCGGGGACTTGGTGGGCGATGGGTGCGGCGCAGTGGGGCTCACTCGACGAGGGCGCAGCGGTCGTGATCGAGGTCGAGTAGTTGGCGGTCGTGGTGGAGACCCGGGCCCATCGCGGTCTTGCCGCGCTGGTCGTCGCGACGGTGGTCATCGTCGGTGCCCTTCACGGCTGGGACACTTCCCGTTGGAGGGACGGCGAGATCCCCACCTATGACGTGGCCGACTACCTGCTCCGAGCCGAGCATTTCCGCAGGGCTCTCGGCGACGGCGAACTGAGCGCCTTCGGGCGGCTGCTGCTCGACAGCGACGTGCACCCTCCAGGCTTGCCCGTCGCCTTGGCGATCTGGTCGCTGTTCTGCCAACCCGGGTTCGCGGGAGCCTCGGTATTCTCCGCGATCATCTCAACCCTGAACCTGCTTCTCACGGTTGCCCTGGCGTACCGGTGCCTCCCGACGGTCGGGGGCCTGCTGGCCGGGGCGGCTGGCGTGGCCGTGATCTCCGCCAGCCCGTTGCACGCTAGCCTCTTCGCTGTCCCGATGACCGAGCCGCTGAGCCTCTTCTGGGTGCTCTCGACGCTGGCGCTGGCCTCGGCGCGGGAGAGCGTCGCTCGCGACGTCGCCGTCGCCGTCGCGATCCTCCTGGGAACGCTGACTCGCTACAACCTCGCGCCGATGCTGTTGATCCCCGTGGCGGTGGTCGCCACGGCGCGCGCGCTTGAGGAGCGTCGCCTCACCCCGGTGCGAGTACCGGTCCTGGCGGCGTGCACGGTATCCGCTTACTTCGGCGCTTGGTACGCGATGAACCCCGCCATGGTCGACGGCGTGTCTCGCTTCTTCAGGAACGTTGATTCGGGCATCCCGCTCGTCAGCCGCGCCAACCTCCAGTGGCTATGGGATGCCCTCGCTGGCGACGTCGCAGCGTCGTTTCCGGTGGCGACGTTCGCGCTGCTCGGGCTCGCCTGCGCGGCGGTGCGGCCGGCAAGGACGAGTAGTCGCCTTCTCGTCGCCTTCACGGTCGTGGCCCTCGCCGCGCTCCTGTGGCACCGCTACAAGCTTGGCCGAAATCTCTACAGTGTTGCGCCGGTATGGATCATCGCCGCCAGCACCGGTCTTGCGGGGGTCTTCCGGGAGCGCCTGCGAGACTGGGTCGGTTTGGGCCTGGTCGGTCTCGCCATCCCGCATGCGCTGAGCGTTCGCGGTCAACCCGCAGAAACGGCACGCTACTACACCGAAGATCGCCACCTGCGACACGCGCTCGAAGCCATCACGGAGGCGGCGCTGGGGAGCGACCGGGTGATCGTCGCCGGGGCTCACCGCGAATTGAGCAAGCACCTGATCGAACTGTGGCTCGGCGCCTACGCGCCCTCGACGAACGTTGTGTTCGAGGAGCAGTACCCGCCGGCGTGCGCGCGAAGGTCGTCGCAGCCAAAACTCGAGGCCGATTGCCGTCCCTGGGCGGTCCTCGGCAGCCTGGAGGAGTCGCAGCCGGGGGGCAGCACTTCCTACGTCGTCGTGACCTCGTGGTCTCCCCGCTCCTCCCGATCCGACTGGACAGCTCTCGTGGCGGCCGACGTGGCCGCCGTGCTCCCTCTCGAGCGGTATGATGTCGCGACCACAACATTGCGTAGCGTCGGCATGCAGGTGCTCATCTACACGCGTTCAGGCCGCGACAACTAGCCCTCAGGCCACGACGTCGACATACATCCCGGGCTCGGACTGCACGATCGAACTCGCGACGATCGCCTCGGCCACGATCGCGGCGGCCGCGGAGGTGTCGATCACCGGCTCGGCCGCGACCTCGGCTGGCGCTTCCGTGCTGGTGGTGGCGGCGCCGGTGGTGGCGGGCGCCTCGGCCTCGAGCGAAGCGGAGGCCTCCGGCGAGTAGCTCACCTCCACGGCGGGGGTGGCGGCGGCGGCCTCGCGCCAGTGGGCCCGGGACGGCGACTTGCCCTCGGCCTTGAGCTGGTGCACCTCGGCGGCGCGTGCCTGCCCGCGGACGGCGGGACCCCCCTGGTGGCCGCTGCTGGAATCAACTGGGCGCATACAATCTCCACGAGTCGCCACCCATTCGGCGCCCGGTCGAGCGCCTTGAGCTTCAGCGTCCCCGCCACCGCTCGGTGTCGCGACGATCGCGCTTGGTGGGCCGCCCCGCGCCGGGATCGCGCGTCGCCACCGGGGCGGAGCGGGCGGGGCGAGGCGGGGTGAGATCCTCGTAGAGCAGCCTCGCGACGGGGGCGGGCCCGCGGACCTCGCTGGTGGCGATCACCCGGGCCAGCCGAGGCCAGTCGCCCACGCGCACCCGCAGCTCGTCGTCGGGGCGCACCGAGCGCGCGGGCTTCGCGACGTCACCGTTCACCCACACGTGACCGGCGTCGCAAGCCTCCTTGGCCTGCGAGCGCGTCTTGTAGAAGCGGGCGGCCCAGAGCCAGGTGTCGAGGCGCACGGCGTCCATGCGCGGTTGTAACGACTAACGGGGCGGCGGCG
>VGRQ01000446.1 GCA_016875315.1 Deltaproteobacteria bacterium
CGGCTCGGCCGCGTGGGCGTAGACCGGGGCCACCGGGCTCGGCACCCGCGGGGGGGCACCCGGCTCGAGGCGGGCCCCATCGCGGGGGCAGGCGAGCAAGAGGGCCAGCAGCACCGCCGCCGGTTATCGCGGCCGGCCGGAGAGCCCGTCATGGCCGACATCGAAGTTTACGCAGCCGAGATCGAAAATGACCGCGTGCGCGCGCTCAAGGTCCGCTTCAAGGGAACGGGCGAGCGCACCATCGACCGCGACACCGCCCTCGCCTGGATCGTCGGCGGGCACTCGCTCATCACCCACGCGGGCAGCCCCCACCACCCGGTCCGAGGGCACGCCATCGAGCGCGTGGAGGTGGGCGAGGAGGCCTTCCTGCGCACCGACGTCAAGCTCGAGGCCGCCGACCACCTGGCGTTCCCCGGCGCCGGCCACCACTAGGCCGGGCTCACTCGCGGCGCCGCTGCACCGAGCCCAGCGCGCCCAGCAGGAAAAGCACCGAGAACAGGGCGAGACGCCCCACGAGCTGGGGCATCGAGAGGCCGAAGTCGTCGGCCCCGTCGCCCTTGAAGCCGAGGTTGTACAGGGTGCCGTTGAGCGGCATCGCGTCCCAGTCCATGCCTCGGCTCTGGGGAGCGCCGAGCCTCTCGCCGGTCTTGATGAGCGCGTCGTAGGCGAAACGTGCCGGGTTCCACCAGGCGAGTTCCCGGGCCAGGGCGGGCATCCGCCGGAGCGACAGCAGGATCCCCGAGAAAGCGATCTGCGGGATGAGCAAGAGCGGCAGCGTGCCCACCGCGCCCTCGCTCGACACGTTGACCGCCGACACCAGGAGCCCGAGCGACATCCCCACGAAGCCGGTGAGCGCGCAGATGCCGGTGAAGTCGAGCAGGCCGAAGCCGTACTCGCGGAGGAACTCCGCGTGCAGCGCGAGGTTGAGCAGGGCGAAGACCGCGCACTGCACGGTGACGAGGCCGCCCAGGACGTAGGTCTTGCTCCACACGTAGGGCCCGGGACGCACGCCGATCCGGCGCTCGCGCAGCCAGATGACGCGATCGGAGATGAGCTCGCGCACGGCCGCGCTCATCCCGAACCACAGGCACGACAGCGAGAGCATGAACAGCATCTCGCGCGTGGGGTGCGGGAAGACGATCTTCATCACCAGCGCGAGGATGGGCGCCTGCATCAACAGCACGGCGAGTCCGCCGAGGTCGCGACGCTTCACCTTGAGGTAACGGCGAACCAGCGTGTAGGTCTGCACCCAGCCGCTCCGCCGCCGCTTTCGCGCCGCTGGCGGCGGGCCGGGCACCCGTCCCTCGTCGGCACGCAACTTGAGCAACTGCTCGCGCATCGCCACGTAGGTACGCGCGTCGGCCGACGTCTTCCACGCCTCTCCAAGCTCACGCGGGTCGCGACCCGAGAACTGGTTGAAGATGGCGTCGGGCGTCTCGACACCGAAGAACTTGCAGGCCTCTGCTGGCGGGCCGAAGAAGGCCACGCGACCGCCGGGGGCGAGCACCAGCAGGTGATCCACTTGCGCCACCACCTGCGCCGAGAGGTCGTGGGTAACGACGAAGACGATGCGGCCACGATCGGCGATCTGCCGCACCAGGCGCACGATGTCCTGCGAGGCGCGCGGGTCGAGGCCGCTGGTGGGCTCGTCGAGAAAGAGCACGCGCGTGGTGCGCGCGAGGAGCTCCTGCCCGAGGTTCACGCGCTTGCGCTGCCCCCCGGAGATGCCGCGGCGCAGCGCGTCGCCGATGCGCGACCCGCGGATGTGCTCGATGCCCAGCTCCTCGAGCACGCGATCGACCTCGCCGCGAACCGCGTCGTCGCCGGTGCCCACCGGCAGGCGGAGCTTGGCCCCGAAGTAAAGGCTCTCCTCCACGGTGAGCTCGGGGTGGACGATGTCGTCCTGGGGCACGATGCCCACGCTCTCGCGTTCCTCGCGCAGCTCGGTGTGGAAGTCGCGACCGTCGAGTCGCACCGTGCCCGAGTCGGCGGGCGTGACCCCGGCGATGGCGTTGAGCAGGGTGGTCTTGCCGCAGCCCGACGGGCCGATCATCGCGACGACCTCGCCGGAAAACACCGTGAAGCTCACGTCGTCGAGCAGCGAGATCTTGCCGATCTGCCGCGTGAGGTGCGACACGGAGAGGGTGGCGAAGGCGCGGCTCGCCTCCACGAACACCTCCTTGCCCTCCGCGTCGACCTTGACCACGAAGGGGCCCACGCGCAGCTCGTCGCCAGGCCCCAGCGGCGCCGCGTTGACGGGGCGCCCGTTGACCACCGTGGGACGCCCGCTCTTCGCGTCTTGCACGCGCCACCCGGTGTCGCTGTACACCAGCGTGGCGTGGACGCCCGCCACCTGGGGGTCGGGAAGGAGCACCTCGCAGGCCAGCGATCGGCCAAGGGTGAGCAGCGGGCGCTTGGCCTTCACCGTCCATTGGCCGCGGGCGAGGTCGCGGTCGTGCTTCTGCAGCAGCGCGGTGAACAAGACCGCGTCGATGCCGAGGGCGTCGGCGCACTCCTCCAGGCGGCGCAGCTCGTCGCGGTCGACGTCCTCGTCGACCGTCAGCACCGCGAAGATGCTGTCGAGCAGCAAGAGCGCCTGGTCGCCACCGTAGGTGGGTCCGAAGGCCGCGAGATCCACGTCGACCGCGGCCGACGCCACCAGGACCTGGCCCGCCTTGCTGCCGAAGCGGGCGACGAAGGCCTCCAGATCGCGCGGAGGCAGGCCGCTGCGGAACTCCGGGGCCTCCACGATGCGCAGCAATTCGCGCGCGGCCGCCGGCGACAGCGCCGTGCGCCGCTCCAGCACGCCCACCAGCGCCCCCCGGCGCGCGGCCATCAGGTCGGAGGAGGGCACCGCCACCTGCACCAGCAGGCGGAGGAAGTCGATGGCGAAGGCCACGGCCTCGGGCGTGGGGAGCGGCACGCCCGTCGCGAGGAGGCGCTCGGCGATCCGCGCGCGACGAGACTCGGGCTGGGCGGTCACGCGCGGGTCCGGGTACGGGCCGCTACTTGTACGTGACCGCCGTGGCCACGCCGCCGCTTGCCGCCGATCCGTTGAGCGCGGTGGCGTGTACCGCGATGTAGAAGGTGTCCGTCGCGTTCGCCTTGTACGACAGGGACGGCTCGCGATCCTGGTTGGCGTCGCGCATCACCTCGTTGCCGAGGGAGTCGTAGAGCACCAGGTCGACGTTGGCCACGTCGGTGTCGGCGCAGGCCATGATCTTGTACTCGTTCCCCGCGTAGAGGGTGACGAGGTAGATGCGGTGCTCGCCCTTGCCGAGCGTCGCGGAGGTGGCGGTACGGACCGCCCAGCCGGTGTTGTAGCCTTCCCAGATCTTGGTCTTGAGGCAATCGTCGGCCGCCTTCTCGTCGGCGAGGGCGGCAGTGGAGAGCGCGAGGACGAGGGAGCTGAGCATCATGGACTCCTAGAGCAGCCCGAGGACGGCGTCGGTCTGGGCCTTGACTTCGTTGACGTCGTCGATGGTGAGGGTGGGTTTGCTGGCGATCTCCTTGAGCTTCTTCAAGGTGCCGTCGAGCTGCTTGATCACCTCGTCGGGGGCCTTGCCCTCGCCCTCGGTGGCCACGTACTTCAGGAAGTAGTCGGCCACCTGCGGCTGGCGGAGCAGCTCGGTGGCGGCGCTGGTGTTGTTGGCCGTGGACAGCGCGGCCGCCACGAGGTTCGAGCCCGCAAGCCAGCTCCCCGCCTGGATGAGCGGCACGCAGCGCTCGCCGGCCTCGTACTTGAGCTCGGGGATGATCGCGCCGTGCATCTCGTCGAGTTCCTTCACGAGGTCGTCGCGAGAAACGGAGTCGTTGGTGATGCGCGCCGTCAGGTCGTCGATGACCGCGCCGATGTCGCCGCCCGCGCCGAGGGCGGCCACACCCGCCTTCACGGCGGCGAGGCGCTCCACCAGCTTCTCCTTGGGGGCGTCTTTCACGGTGAGGAGCGCGTCGGCGAGCACCACGCCGGTGCGCACCGCGATCACGTCCTTGTTCTCGATATCCATCTTGAGCTTGCGCTCGGGGACCATCGCGCTGAGCCCGGCCTGGATGCCGTTCTTCTCGAGGGCTCGTTGCATCTCGGCCGGCGAGGGCACCAGCGCGATGTTCTCGGCGGCGGCCGCGAGGGCGGCGGCGTCGAGTTTCGGGGCGACCTCGACCTGCGGCTCCTCCTTGGGCGGCTCGGGCGGCTTCTCGGCATCGGAGCAGCCGGCGAGGACGAGGGTGACGATGAGAGACGACAGCATGATGCCTCCAGCAACGGGGACGTGGGCATGGCAGCCCGAGGGTTGCGAAGGCTACGCCAACCCCTGCGGTTGTGCAAGTGCGCGGGGCGCTTCCTGGCGAGACCCTTTCTCGCGCTCACCGATGCGCCCTCACGACTCTCGGCGTGCAGCCACGACGAGGCCGGCGCTGCCTGCCTCGTAGGCACGGACGCCCGCGAAGCCCGCGCTCTCCACGAGGTCGACGAACGCGGCGCGGCTACGACGGATGGTCGGCCACTTGAAGCAGTACCGGTAGATCAGCTCGTCG
>VGRQ01000447.1 GCA_016875315.1 Deltaproteobacteria bacterium
CGCCACGCTCGGCGCGCCGATCGACGTCCTCCTCGGCCGCGCCGGGATCGAGACCGTGGGCCTCCAGGTGGCCTGGTTACTCGCGCTGGCCGCCCTCGCGCGGCTGTGCTGGTCACGGGGCATCCGGCGCTATGGCGCTGTGGGGGCCTGATGTTGCGGGTGCCGCTGGCTCTCGCGCGCGTGGCGGTGATGGCAGCGATGCAGTACCGCGCGAGCTTCCTGGCCGAGATGGCGGTGGGCGTGCTCGCGGCGGCCGGCGTGGCGGCGCCGCTGTTCCTCGTGTACGCCCACGTGCCCGCCGTGGCCGGCTGGAGCTTCGAGGAGGCGCTACTGGTCACCGCCTTCTTTCTCGCCTACAACGCCTTCGTGGCGGGCATCATCGAGCCGAACCTGGGCGCGGTGGTCGACGGCGTGCGCGTGGGGCAGCTCGACTACATGCTGATCCGCCCCGTCGACGCGCAACTGTTGTTGTCTTTCCAGAAGGTGGCGCCGGCCGCGGCCTGGGAGTTGCTCGCGTCGCTGGCCGTGGGGGGCGTGGCCCTGTCGCGACTGGGCCCGCCCACGCCCATGCACGCGCTCGCGGCGCTGGCGATGCTCGGCTCGGGCGTGGCCGCCACCTACGGCCTCTGGCTGCTCGTCACCTGCACCAGCTTCTGGTTCGTGCGGGTCGACAACTTGCGCTTCCTGCTCGGCGCCATCACCGATGCCGGCCGCTGGCCGATCGGCGTGTACTCGGGCTGGGTGCGCATCGCGCTCACCACCGTGGTCCCGGTGGCGCTCGTCACCAGCTACCCGGCGATGGCGCTGCTCGGTCGCCTGGACCTCGAACTCGCGCTCGGCTCGGTCGCCGTCGCCGCTGCCAGCCTGATTGTGTCGCGACTGGTCCTGCTCAGGGCCCTCGCGCACTACACCAGCGCCAGCTCGTAGTTGCCCGCTGGAGGGCGCTCGATTAGCCGACGAGCCCCTTCGGAGTCAGCATGTTTTCCGCACTCGTTCTCCTTGTTGGCTGCGCGCCTTCCGGCATCTGGATGCTCACCTTCCCCGGCAGCGAGAGCCGCACCAGCTCCGAAGACGAGGAGGTGTCGATCTGCACCACCGAGCTCGAAGAGAACTTCAGCGATGGCTACTCGCCCACGGCCTCGTCCGGTGGAAAGAGCGAGTGGGTGCAAACGCTCTACACGCGCTCGTCGGGCTCGGCGATGTTCATCGAGACCAAGGCCACCAGCGGCGGCGGCGCCGTGCTCGTGATGAGCGACGCCATTTTCCCCGGCGTGCAGGAGGGCGGCGAGTGGGTGTTCACGTGGGAAGTGGCCGACCACGTGGAAGCCACCGACGAGCACGAGGACGGCTACCGCTACTTCTACGGTGAAGACACCACCTCCACCGTCACCATCACCTTCAAGGAGAACGTTTTCGCCGATGCCACGGGCACGCTCGGCGCCGACTCCGAGGCCTACATCCGCTGGGAAGAGTCCGACGAGTGGGACCCGGAACAAACCGAGCCCTTGCTGGGCCAGGTGGGCGCCATTCCCTCGGCCACCTACCTGGTTTACAAGGAAGATGGCGACCTGTTGCCGCAGACCAACCTCGCCGAGGAGTCGGACTGCGACGCCAACGACTGCTTCATCCAGATCACCGAGATCTGTCCCGCGCAGGAGATGGACTTCACCGCCAAGCGCGTCGAGGGCAACGAGGTGATGACCTACCACGAGTGGAAGGACAACGCCGCGTCTTCCTCGGGTGGCGGGGTTGATACCGGCTTCTAGAGGATCGTCTTCCCCAGCGCCGACAGAATCAGCCACACGGCGAGCTTCCCCGTGCGGTTCTCGCTGTCGATCACCGGGTTGAGCTCCACCATCTCCACCCCGAGCACCCGCCGCGTGGCCGCCACCTTCTCGCAGATGAGGTGGCTCTCGCGCAGGTTGAGGCCCCCGGGCACGGCGGTGCCGACGCCGGGGGCGTGCTGGGGGTCGACTCCGTCGAGGTCGAAGGAGAGGTGGATGCCGGCGGTGCCGTCGAGGCAACGCTCGATGGCCTCGCGCGCGCAGAGGGCCGTCCCCCGCTCGTCGAGCTCCGACATCGTGTACACGCGCAAGCCGATGTCGCGCACGAAATTCGACTCGCCGGCGTCCACGTCGCGGGCGCCGATCACGCACGCGTTGCGCGCGTCGAGCGCCGGGCGGTCGCCGGCGATGGCCACCAGCTCGCGGGGGCCGTGGCCGAGGAGCACCGCCAGCGGCATGCCGTGGATGTTGCCGCTCGGCGACGTGGCGGGCGTGTTCACGTCGGTGTGGGCATCCACCCACAGCACGCCGATGCGCTTGCCGCGCTTGCGCCAGTAGCGCGAGATGCCGGAGATGGTGCCGATGGCCACGGAGTGATCGCCACCGAGCATCACCGGGAACTGCCCGGCTTCCAGCGCTGACTCCACCCGGTCGGCCAGCGCCGAGCACACCTGGGTGATCTCCTCGAGGAAGCGGGCGTGCGGGTCGCCTACCTCGAGCATCTCCTGGGAGCGCACCCCCATGGCGAAGGTGTCGACCACGGTGTGGCCGAGCTGCTCGATGCCCCGGTTGAGGCCGGCGAGGTGGATGGCGGAGGGGCCCATGTCGACCCCGCGGCGGCCGGCGCCGAGGTCCATGTGCACGTTGCCGATGGCGATCTGCGACATGCGGGGGGCCTATTCCACCCGCAGTTCCATCGGCCCCCACTCCATGGTGCCGTCGTCGTCGTCGCCCCAGGCGAGGCCGGGAACCACGCGCGCCGGCTCGAAACGGCGCGACTCCGTCGTCGACGCGCGCGCGAAGGTGAGGGCGCGCACGAGGTCGATGGCCCCGGAGAGGCCGTTGCCTGCGCGGCCCTGCGGCGAGGCGGGGAGGCGCACGCTCGAGCCGATGGTGCTGCGGTTGACGTGGATGCCGCCCGTCTTGAGCTGCTCGCGGATGTCGGCGAGCGCGGTGTTGTCGGGGCGGGTGAACACGCTGGTGACGGGGCGGTAGACCGCCCGGTTGTGCAGGTCGATGGCCTCGTCGATGTCGCGGGCCTTGTACAACAACAGCAGCGGGCCGGGAGGCTCCTCGTTGAGGAAGGGCGCGCCGTTGGCGTGATCGATCTTGTACACGCCGGGGGTGACGTAGTTGCCGCGGTGGTTGGAGAGCTCCATCACGTCGCCCTCGAGCAGGGCCACGTGGCCCTTCGCGGTGAGCGCGCGGCAGTAACGGCGGAAGCGGGTGCGGGCCGTCTCGCTCGACAGCGGGCCCATGAAGACGTCGTCGTCGAAGCCGTAGCCCACCTTCACCCGCTGGGCGCGGCGCACGATCTCGGGCACGAGCGCGTCCCAGGCCCGCCCCACGATGATGGCGCGGGCGGTCGACGTGGGGCGCTGGCCCGCGCTGAGGAAGGCGCCCACCACGATCTCGTAGACGGCACGGTCTTTCGGGGCGTCCTCGCAGACGATGGCGAGGGCCTTGCCGCCGCTCTGGAACACCGTCGTGAGCTCTGGACGCTCGACGAGCGCCCGCCGGATCTCGCGCGCGGTGTCGTAGGCGCCGGTGTGTACCAGCGCGTCGAGGCCGGCGTGGGCCACCAGCCGCTGGCCCACCACCGAGCCCGGCCCCTGCACGAGGTTGAAGGTGCCGCGCGGGAGCTTGGCCTTGTCCCAGGCCTCGGCCACCGCCTGCCCGATCACCGGCGCGTACTTCGAGGGTTTCATCACCACGCCGTTGCCGCCGAGCACCCCGGCCACGCTCCCCACCACCCCGTTGAACAGCGGCATGGACGACGGCAACAACAGGCCGACAACGCCGCGAGGCACGTAGTCGCTGCGCCCGGAGATGTCTTCCATCACCCGCGGCGCGATGAGGCCGAGGCCGTCGTCGAGGAAGGCGTCGATGGCGCGTACCGAGGCCGCCACCTCCTGGCGGCACTCCCAGAGCGGGCGACCCGACTCGCGGACGAGCAAGGTGGCCAGCGGCTCGGCGTTGGCGGCCAGCGCCTCGCGGAAACGACCGATGATGGCGGCGCGGTCCATGAGCCCCACGCGGCGCCAGGCCCGCGAACCCGCCTGCGCGGCGTCGACCGCGTCGTCGACGCTTCGCACCGAGAAGGGGAAGCGCCCGAGCACGTCGCGCCGATCCCCCGGGTTTGATGCGTTCAAATAGCCTTCGATCGACTCCGGCTTGATGAACGAGCCGTGGATGTAGTCGCCCCGGCGCAGGACTCGCTCGTGCGTGGGGGCTGTCGAGGGCACGGCCGGAGTATAGCGCGTCGCCCGGCGGCTACCGCGCCGGGAGCGACACCTTGCCGCCGAGGTTGGTCCACGCGGCGATGCCCCCCTCGAGGCTGGTGGCGTTGAACAAGCCCCGCTCGCGCAGCATCTTCGCGGCGGTGAGGCTCCGCTTGCCGCTGGCGCAGTAGCAGATGATCTCGTTGCACTTCTCCACTTCTTTCCAGCGTGCCTCGAGCTGCGAGAGCGGGATGAGGACGGCGCCGGGCACCACCCCGCGCGCGGTTTCTTCCGGCTCGCGCACG